>NZ_JBDUCX010000069.1:0-28750 GCF_040003245.1 Chthoniobacter sp. | reverse complement strand
GTGGACGTTTTCAATTTCCACGGTGGCGTCGTCCACGAGGATGCCGACGGCCAGGGCGAGACCGCCGAGCGTCATGAGGTTGATCGTTTCGCCGAGCGCGCTGAGCACGGCCAGCGAGCACAGGATGCTTAGCGGGATCGACAGGGCGATGATGACCGTGCTGCGCCAGGAGCCGATGAAGAGCAGGATCATGACCGCGGTGAGCGCGGCGGCGATGGTGCCCTCCTTGAGCACGCCGCTGATGGCGGCGCGCACGAAGAGAGACTGGTCGGCAAACTCTTTGACGTCGAGATCGGAGGTCACGGTGGCGAGCACCTGCGGCAGTTGCGCTTTGACCCTCGCCACCACGTCGAGGGTGGAGGCAAAGCCGCTCTTCATGATGGTGATGAGCGCGCCGCGCTGGCCGTTCATGCGCACGATGTTCGTTTGCGGATTGAAGCCATCGCGGACCTGGGCCACGTCTTTCACGTAAATGGTCGTGCCGTTGACCCGCTTGACGGGCAGGTTGTTCAGGTCCTCGAGGACGCGCGGGCTGCTGTTGACGGCGATGTCGTATTCGGTGTCGCCGATTTTCGCAGTGCCGCTGGGCAGGATCAGGTTCTGCGCGTTGACCGCGTCCACGATGTCCTGTGGTTTCAGGTTCTTGGCCTTGAGGGCGTGCAGGTCGAGATCGACCACCACCGTGCGCATGCGCCCGCCGTAAGGCCACGGGATCTGTGCGCCGGGAATGTTCGCGATGCCGACCCGCACCTGGTTCAGGGCGAGATCGGCCACCTCCTGTTCGCTCAGCTTCTTGCTGCTGAGGCTATACTGGAGAATGGGAACGGTCGACGCATTGTAGCGAATGACGAGCGGTGGCTGCTGCCCGGGAGGCAACTGGCGGAGGATGGTTTGCGCCACCGCCGTGATCTGCGCGACGCCGCCGTCGACGTTGGCGCCGGGTTGCAGGAAGATCTTGATGATGCCGACGCCGTTGTAGCTGTTCGACTCGACGTGCTCGATGTCATTGACCGTGGCGGAGAGCGAGCGCTCGTGATTGTAGATGATGCGTTGCTCGACTTCCTGGGGGCTCAGGCCGGCGTATTGCCAGATGACCGAGATGACCGGGATATTGATCGCCGGAAAGATGTCGGTCGGTGTGCGCAGCAAAACGAACGGCGTGAGCAGAAGCAACACGATGGACGCGACGATGAAAGTATAAGGGCGCCGAAGCGCAAGGCGGACGATCCACATAAGGGTGGCTCAGAGCCGGATACTCTCTTCTCGCGGCGTGAAACGCGATTGGACGGGCTTGCGGTCGTCTGAGAACGATCTTGCGGCGAGCCTGTAGCGCAAGTGTGGCGGAAATCAGCGCAATACAGGGTTGGCCTCGGCAAATTCGCCGGGGCTGACGCCCAGGACGCGCTTGAAATGGCGCGCCATGTGACTTTGATCGGAGAAGCCGCATTCGTTGGCGATGGCGGCCATGGTCCACTCGCGGCTGTGCTGGCGGATGAGCTCCTGCGCACGGTCCACGCGGAGGCGGATGAGGTAGTCGTGCGGCGGATGCCCGGTGGCGGTCTTGAACTGGCGGGCGAAGTGAAACGGGCTCAGGCCGGCGACTTCGGCGAGTTCCTCCAGGGCCAGGGAATCGGCGAGGCGCCGGCGCATGAGCTCGACGACCTTGAGCACGGCGACGGGCGGTGCGGCGGCGGCGGGCTTGACACCGCGAATGTGATCGAACTCGCGGAGCAACTGCACGGCGATGGTGCGGGCCAGGCCTTCGGCGGCAAGGGCGGCGCCGGCCGGGGAATCAAGCTCGTGGAAGAGCTGCTGCATGAGCAGGCAGGCGGGATGATTGGCGGAGAGCTTGCGGGTATTGGTTTCCGCTGGCAGGCCGGTGGTGGTGCCGAGTTCCGCGGCGACGCGCTCGAAAAACCACGGCTGGAAACCGAGCATGAGCACGCGCACTTCACCGGTCCAGCGAAAGGCCACTGGCTGGCCGGCCGGGGTGAACCGGCCGTCGCCGGTCTGATAGCGCACGGTGTCGGTCTTGCCTTCGATGAGGACATCGCTGCGCAGGGGCTTGAGAAACCAATAGAAGACGTGCTGACGGATGCCGCCGGGGTAATTGACCTGTCCCGATTTGCCGCGCCGCTCGTGGACGAGAATGCCCGGCCAGCCGACGGAACGCCGCACGACGGTGATCGCCGCGGGGACGTATGTCTCCATGTCGACCGGTGGGAGGGCGGGCTTGGATTTCATGGGGATGCAGCGCGCGGCTATTTCGCGAACGTCTGGAGATACTGCCAGATGGCGTCGAATTGTTCCGCCGCTTGTCCGTGAAAAAAGTCGGTGAGTGGGGTCTTGCCTTCTTCGTCGGCGAACTTCGGCATCTTCGTATCGGGGTCGATGCGGGTCGGCGCGAGCGCCCAGCGGAGGAAGTATTCCTTGCGCAACCGTTTCGGCGCCCACGCCAGATTGGGGCCGGGGGCCTCGAAGACGGCGGTGGCCTGGCGGTCGCCGAGGATATGGCACTGGATGCAATTGAAGCCGCCGTTTTCGCCGATGAGCGTTTCGCCGATTTTGACTTTCCCGGGATCGGGCGCGGGCTCCGTGATCGTGGGGCCGAAGCCGTGCTGCCGGGGCAGGCCCCTGGCCAGCCCTTCCGCGGGCGTGGCGAAGCCCGGCATGCGGGCGACGATCCACGCACGCGGCTTGTCCTTCTCATGACCGGCGATGAACGTTGCGAGATAAGCGGGGCGCAGCTTTTCGCCGAACCAGGTGAGCGCGGGGAGAGCGGTGGTGAAGATCGGTTTGCGTTCGCCCTCCTCGAGCGGAGCGGCGGTTTGCAGGGCGATGATTTCCTCGTCGAGTTGCGACCAGACGCTGGGCTGGCCATCGCGCTGATGGCAGGCGGTGCAGCGCAGGTTCTTGATCTGCCGCTCGGCGAATTCCTCGGGCGCATCCTGCTTGAGTGAGGCAAAGCCGTTTGCCGCGAAGGCGACGAGTGCTTCGCGCTGGGGTGGGGTGAAGCCGAAGTCGGGAGCCTTGCCCCGTGACGGAGCGTCAGCGCCGAGGCAGCCTTTCGTCCAGCCGCTCTGGAGTGTGGCGGCGAGGGCGGGCGTCGTAGTGGGTGGGACGTTCGCGTGGCAATTCAGGCAGCCGGACGTGGCGAGCAGTTGCGCACCGCGCGTGGCGTCGCCCTTCGGCGCGCCGGAGAATTCGCGGTTCGCTGTAGCGAGCAGATAGTCCGTGAGTTGGTCGGCTTCCTTTTCGCTGAGGCGAAAGTGAGGCATGCGATTCCAGGCGTAGTTCTGCGCGGGATTTTCCAGGTAGCTGTGCAAGGCGTTGCGGTGCCACTTGGCTTTTACATGCGCGAGCGGCACGCGATCGTGCTCGTCCTGGCCGTCGGCATCGGGCTTGGTGTGGCAGGCGATACAACCGAGATTGGCAAAGAGCGCGCCGCCTTGCGCGGCGAGCGCATCGTCGACGGCCTGTTCTTCCTGCTTCATCGTCGCGGTGGAGGCGAAGTAGGCGGCCACATCGGCGGCGCGTTGGTCGATCCTGCCGGTTTCGCCCGCGAAGACTTTTGGCATGAGCGCGTGTGGACGGATGCTGTGCGGATCGTTGATCCACGCGGCCAGCCAGGGCTCGCGATATTTGTCGCCGATGGCGTCGAAGGTTGGCGCGTCCTGCGCGAGTTCCGGCAGGCCTTCGCCTTTCGGCGGCAGCACGGCGCTGGCGTCGTGGCAGGCGGAACAACGATTTTGCGCGAAGAGCAGGCGTCCTGCGCGGAGGCGCTCGCCGGTGCGCAGGTCCTTCGCACTGGTGTCGTGCTGAAAGGCGGTGGGCGGGATGGGCTCGCGGGGGAAGTCTTTCGACGACCACATGAGCCGCACCATGGCGTCGCCTTGCGGTGGGCTTTGGAATTCGACGACGAGCTTGTTCGCGCCTTTCTGCAATTGCGCGGGTTGCGGGGCGATGCGCAGCCGGCTGTCGAGCAGCGGCTGGCCATTGAGCGTGGCGGTGACGACGCCGGTGGTGTCGACGGTGAAGGTGAACGCCGCACGCAAGTCGGACGTGATTTCGCCTTCCCACTTCGCGGTGAATGGACCTGGCGCGAGAAAAGGTGTGGGCGCTTCACCTGCGGGCACAAAGAGCGCGATGAGGCGCCCGGCGCGGGTGTCTGTTTTGCCGCCCGCGCTGAACGTGACCGTCAATCCTTGCATCGTTGCGGGCGCGAGATCGGCGAGCGCGGGTGTCTGGATATCGGCGCGAGCGGGAGAGGAAAGCGAGGCAGTGAGGGCGAGCAGCGCAAACAGCGGGAGCGGAATCTTCATCAGCGGAGGTCGCAATTTTGCGGTCATTCTGAGCGGAGTGTAACGGAGTCGAAGAACCCCGTCGAATTACCAGCGATGAACTTTGGGAGAGCCGCGGGGTCCTTCGACTGCGTTACACTCCGCTCAGGATGACACGCGAGAAGAAAGGTGGACGTCTTCTACTTCGTGGACGTGAAGTCCGTGCCGCGTTGCGCGTCCGGCGGCACGACGTTGATCGTGTTGCCGATGCCATCGGGGATCGCGGTGCCGTCCGCGGCCTTGATGTTCATCTTGATCTTCATCTGCATCACCGGCTGGAGGCCGGACACTTCGAGAAACACCGATTTTTTGTCCGGTGAGACGGTGACTGACTTGATGTCGAGTTTGTCGTGGCCCTTCTGCTCGGGGTCACTGACCTTGTATTCGGCGGAGCCGTAGTTCGAGGTCCAGCGGTAGTTGTATTGCTCGATCGAGTAGTTACCCGCGTCGCTCGCGCTGGAGGTCTCGACCTCGTTGGTGAAGCCGATGGTGATGCCTTTGTCGGTGACGTGCAGGGCGTTTTGCACGGTCACGGGTTTGCCGGTGTAGCGCACGCGATGGATCGCGCCGTCCTTCGCGCCATTGGTCTGCCATCCTTTGAGACCGCCGAGGTAGAGCTGGCCGTCCATGGGGCTGAAGCGGGCGCGGCAGATGCCAGTCTCGAACTTGAGCGGGAACTTGAAGACGCCGCCTTGCTTGACGTCGCCGACGCTCTCCTGGAGCACGCCGAAGAGCGACGACTTGCCGTAGGAGAGATACAACATGCTGCCCTTGAGCGGGCCCCACTTGTCGCTGGTGACCCAGACCTGCGCGCCGTTCGAGTTGTCCCAATCGTAGGGCAGCCAGCAGAGGTGCGGCGTAAGGGCGGTGGGCACTGGCACGCGATGGGAGAGGTCGGGCACTTCGATGAAGTCGCCCTCTTTCACATAGTGAATGTAATCGACGGGCACCCAGGTGCCTTGGTTGTCGCCGGTGGTGATTTCGTCGTTCGGGCCCACGCCGATGCCATTGGGGGCGCGCACGCCGGTGGCGAAGACCTCGAACTTCTGGCCGTTGCCTGAGACCTTGAACATGCAACCATTGTGATCGCTGAGCGGACCCCAACCGCGGCCACCGGGATTCACCGGGCCGCCCTTGATGAAATAGAAGTTACCCTTTGAATCCGTCTCGAGGCCGAAGGTGAATTCGTGGAAGCCTGGGGTGACTTGCACGTCGTTATTGAAGCACTCGTAAAAGTCCGCTTCGCCGTCGTCATTGAGATCGTGCAGGCGCGTGATCTGGTCGCGGCCGAGGACGTAGATTTGATCGTCCACAATCTTGAGGCCGAGCGCGTGGAAGAGGCCGGTCGCGTAACGCCTCCACTCGATGTTCTCCAACTTGTCGTCGATACCTTTGCCGATCCACACGTCGCCGCTCCACGTGCTGAAAGCGATGCGCCCGTCCTTGAAGAAATCGAGGCCGCCGACGCGGATTTTCGATTTGTAAGGGTTGTCGAGCGGCGCGGCGAGGTTGTCGACGACGTAGGGGAAGCCGGTGTCCTCGGCGCCGAGCGTGCCCTTGGCTTTGACGGTTTCTGTCCAATGCGGTGCGCCGCCGTGAGTGAGCGGCTCGAGATCCGCCGGTTGCTCCGCGGCCTTGACCGCATCGGTTAGCTTGGCGACATCGGCAGCGGGTCCGTGGGCGAAGACGACCTTGAACTTCTGCCCGGCGGCAAATGCCGGGAGCTTGAGCGTGATGCGCGTGCCTTTGACGATGAGTTTTGCGCCGGGAGGCGCACCCACGAAGCCGACGACCGTGCGATCGGCGGGATTCTGCGGGTCATAGAGGAAGGTGGCCCGGTTGCCTTCGAGGATTGGCTTGGTGCCTTCCGGTGCATCGGCCACCAGGAGGCTCGAGGCGTCGCCGGGGGTGAGCACGTTGAAGGTGCGGGTGATGAGGGACTGGCCGTCCACGCTTTCGAGATCATCGGACTCGAGGAGCGTGGCTTGTCCGACCGTGTAGGCGAAGACGACGTGATCACCGCTGAGGTACAGTCCGCGGTACTTGGCCCACGCGGCGGGAAGCGGGCCGAACGGCACGTCGGCAAAGAACGGCTCGCCTTTGTTGACGTCGCCCTGATGTGGTCCTTTGGGCAGCGGGCGGGGATCGTAGAAGTCGTCGCCCTTGCTCCAGCCGGGCGTGTTGGCGTGCGTGCCAAAATAGATGAGCGCATTCTCCGCCGGAGAAGGGTTCGGGCCGTGGCCGCCGTCGAAGACGACCCCTTTGAGTTTGAGCCAGCCGCCAGTCCAGCCGCCGGTGGCCCGCAGAAGCTCGGTGTCGAAAATCAAGCCGCCCTCGCCCCCCGCGCCGAGCTTCACGGCGATCCCTTTGTTCGTGGCCAGGCGCACCGCGTGGTCGAGCGTGCTCTCTCCCGTGGTGTCGATAAAGGTCGCCGAAAGGAAGCGGCCGTAATCCATCTCCTCCCACCAATTGGCGGCGGAGGCGGTGAGAGCGGAGAGGCCGAGGAAGGCGGCGATAAGACGCGGAGTATGGAGCTTCATGAAATCGGATAACGTAATCAATAAGCACGGCAGCGATTCCGCCGGGCTGAGGTGGGCGATGGATGTAGCCCAAACAATCAGTAGGGCGAATTGAAATTAGGGGGAATCCACGGCGCGCGCCGGCACCGGTTCCGGCTTACGGCGCGACTTTCGCCGGGGCGGATTTCAAGCCGACGCTGTTGACGGCGATGATTTGGTAGGTGTGCTTTTCGCCGGCTGTGGCCGTGGTGTCGGTGAAACGCATCTCCGCGAGCGGCGGGGTGGGGCTGTCACTGTAGCCATTTTTCTGGAAGATCGGGCGACCGATGACGCGGCCGGCTGGCTTGTCGGGCAGGCGGGCGAGTTCGGTGCCGTCGCGTTCGATGATGAAAGCGGCGAGGCCGCTTTCGAGGTCGGCTTCGGTGGTCCAGGTCAGTTCGTCGCCGGTGAGTTTGACGCCCGTGGGTGCGGGTGGGGGAGTGGTGTCACTTACGTTGCCGTCTTTGCCGTACTCGGCCCAGGCTTTGGCGACGCGTTCGTTCGGCAGCCAGACGGCGGCTTTGGCGTCACCGCTGAATTTGGCGGCGGGTTGTGCGGCGTCGCCGAGCAAAGGGGCGAGCCACGCGCCGTCGGTGGGCATTGGCTTGAGCTTCGCGTCGCCGGAGTGATCGGGCAGGCGGGCGGTGAGGCAGGCGTCGAACCACGGGATGGCGAGGTAGCGCTGATTGCCGCAGTCGTGGCTGCTGTTCGGATCCACCGCGACGCCGACGAGTCCGCCTTGTCCACGAAAGTCGGCGAAAAATTTCTGCACGTTCGGCCACAGGCCGCCGAACCGCGGATCCTTCTCCGTGACGCCTTCCTTCGTGCCGAGGTTGCACATCGTCGGCACGGCGCAGGCGGCCGCGGGAATCTCGACGGGTGGAGCGGTGGAACCATCTCGTGGGGCAATGCGTGGCGTGCCGGAGCGCAACCACGCCGCGGCAATGCGATCCGGATGGAGCACGAGCATGTTGCCCACCCAATTCGCGCCGCCGGAATGTCCCCACAGCGCCCAGGGGACCGTTGCGAGTTCGGGATGATGGATTTGTGCGCCAAGGTCGCCGAGCGATTTCAAGAATGCCTGCTCCGAGCCGTTGCGCGGGTCGCACCACATGCTGCAGACGGCTTTCTCCGGCTGCTCGTAGGAAGGCCCGAGCAAGGCGCAGTCATGCTTCCGCGCGAGCGCCTGCCACTGAAGGTCGAAGGCCGCGGTGAGACCGGATTTGCAGGAGCCTTCGCCGCAACCGTGTTGATGCACGATGACACCACGCAATGTTTTCACCCCGGGCGGAATCCAGAGGGTGTAGCTGACGCCGAAGATCAAGCCGTCGGGTGCGGTCGATGGCTCGTAGCGCACGCGGTAGTAAGGAGGTGCGGCGGCCGGGAGCGGGTCTTGTGCGTGCAGGCTCGCGGCGCAGAGGGTGGCGACAAGAAAAGTGCGGAGGTGGGGGTTCATGGGTGAGAGATGCGGGGGGCAAAGGGAAAGAACCGCGCAGGCTGCACGGTTCTTAGTGCCCGGTGCTCAGTTCGGAAACCGCAGACTTAGGTCTCCGGAGTGAAACCCAGCACGATGTCGTGTTTGGCGGAGAGTTCGCCGGCCTTCGCCCCGGGGATGGGCGCGAACTCGGCGCAAAGCAGCTCGGGATTCTTGACGTTGCGCGTGACGCCATCGCTGGCGTTCTTCGGATCATCCTTGATGTGCAACTCGGTCGTCCATTTGTCGCGGCCCGGGACCTTGACGGCGTAGTGAATGTGCGGGCAGCGACCGGTGTAGGCCACGGGCTTGATCGTGCGGAAAAGATACTCGCCCGAACTGCCGGTGAGGAAGCGTCCGTAGCCCTGGAAGTTTTTGTCCTGCTTCGCCTTATCGCCGCCGCTGTGGCTGTGGATGTAGATGCCGTTGGTGTCCGCTTCCCAAATCTCCACGATGGCATTGCGGATGGGTTCGCCGGTCGGCCCGAGGATGCGGCCGCTGACATAGGTGATCGCGCCGACGGCCGGCGTCAGCGAGTCATTGATGAGGATCAGATCGTTGTCCGTATCGAGCGGCAGATGATCGGGATAGAAAGGGCCGAAGCCGACGGCGGGCGTTTGCGTGAGCGCTTCGGCAAAGGCTCCGGGGACGACGAAGAAAGCTCCGGTGGCGGCGAGATGGCGAATGAAATGGCGGCGGGTGTTCATGGGGTGGTGGGGTCGGGGAAAAAGAAGTGCGTATATCTTCGCATGTCGTTTCCCGGAAGCACGCAGGAAACAGGGATCGCGGTAGGAATGGCCCCCGAATTTTGTCGCCATATGGATCGTCCGGATTCACCATTGCGTCGTTGGGGGCGCTGTCGCTCATGGTATCAAACTTCACCCTGCGCACGCACTCGCTGCTTATTGCTTATGAAACTAATGCCTCTCCTCGCCGTCATTACCTTCACGCTGCTGGCCAGCGTTTCTGTCCGGGCCGCCACCTATTCCTATCCATCGGAAAAGGACGCCTGGTTCACCTTGGAAATCTCCGATGCGTGGCACCCGAAGGTGACCGACGGCACGCTGGAAGCCAGCGCGCCGAAGGACGCAGCGTATGTCGCATTCTGGGTGCTGAAAGATGAGGTCGACTTCAAGAACCTGGAGAAGGATCTCGACGAGGTGCTTAAGGATTCCGTCATCGAGCCCAAGGTGGGTGAGCCGGCGGTGAAGAAGATCAATGGCATCGAGTTCACGCGGTTCGTCGGCACCGGCAAAGACCGCAAGGAGAAGACCCCGGTGACCTTCGAGGTGTGGATGTTTGCACCGAAAGAGGGCAAGGCGGGCGTGCTGTATTTCGACTACGATTCGGACGCGACACCTGACATGATCAAGAGCTTGGCGGCGATGATCGACTCGATCAAATTGAAGAAGTAAGGCGGAACCTTCGCCGTACCAGGCTGGCTCGGGAAATGACGAAAAAGGGCGTTTAAAACGTCAAATTCCGCAATGGAGCCAATGGAGCCAGGCTAGCCAACACCCGCGGTGGATGATTCCGGGAATGCTGCTTGACGGCTGGCGGCGAAAACCAGTATACCGGTTTCGTGATCGAGAATACCCCCGGATCCCGGCGCCGCCCGCAGGCTCCGGCGGCCAAGAGCAAAACGGCCGCCGGCGCGACTTCGAAACTCGCCCAACTGGCCTACGAGCATTTGCAGGAGCAGCTCTGGAGCGGCGGCTTGACGGCGGGGGAGAAAATCTCCGAGGCGCGGCTGGCGGCGGGGCTGGGCATGAGCCGCACGCCGGTGCGCGAGGCCATCCGCCGCATGGAGTCCGAGGGTGTCGTCACGCAGGTGGCGTCGAGCGGCACTTACGTGACGGCACCGGAACGCCGGGAAATTGTGGAAGCGTACGAAGTGCGGATGGCCATCGAAAGTTTTGCGGTGCGCAAAGCGACGCGGCGGATGAAACCGGCGCAGGTCATCGAACTGCAAAAGCTGTGCGACCAGATGCGCGAGGCGATCCGCGACTTTCGCCAATCGAAACAGCCGATGATGACCGGCGAGCCGTTGCGCCGCTACCTGAATGCCGATCTGGGCTTTCATGTGCTGCTCTTGAAAGCGTCGGACAACCGGCGCGCGCTGACGATCTTTGGCGACGTGAACCTGCGCAGTGCGATCTTCGGTTGCGGCAGCCACCAGCGGGATTTGCATCACGTGGCGTGGGTGTGGCTCTTGCACGCGCGGGTCGCGCGGGCCGTGCGGCGGCGCGATCCCGCGGAAGCCCAGCGGTGGCTGGAAGCGCACATGCAGGCCAGCATGAATGCCGCCCTGGAAGCCTACGACGCGCGCCGCGGCCGGCGCCAGCCGCCGTCGGCGAATCCGCCCAAGCTCACCGAGGCCATGACCGCGTTGATCGCCGAGCTGCGCGCCTCAGCCCACTAATTCGCGATGCACGCCCCCCAATCGATCGCCCCGCCGACGCATGTGCGTCGCGGCGTGCTGCTCTTTGCCTGCGCGCTTTCGATGATCACCTACCTCGATCGCGTGGCCATCGCGTCGGCCGCGGGAAATATCGTGCAATCGCTTGGCCTGCAAAGCGTGGCGGATTTGAAATGGGCCTTCACCGCGTTTGCCCTGGCGTATGCGCTGTTCGAGGTGCCGACCGGATGGATGGGCGATATGTTCGGTCCGCGCCGGGCGCTGCTGCGCATCGTCCTGTGGTGGTCGGCTTTCACCGTGCTTTCGGCGGCGGTGGGTTTGCACGTGGGACCGATCACGCTGGGACTGGGATTTCTCATCGGGGTGCGCCTGCTCTTCGGCCTCGGCGAAGCGGGCGCATTTCCCAATATCACGCGCGCCCTGCACAACTGGTTGCCTCTCGAAGAGCGCGGGCGAGGGCAGGGAAAGGTCTGGTTTTGCGGCAAGCTCATGGGCGGGCTCACGCCATTTCTGTGGACCGTGCTGGTGGTCGGCACCGGTGTGACTCCCGCGTTGTTTGGCTGGCGTGGAGCCTTCTGTTTGTTCGGAGTCATCGGCGTCGCGTGGTGCGTGTTCTTCGCCCGCTGGTTTCGCGACCGGCCGGAGGATAACAGCGCAGTGAACGCGGCGGAGCTGGCGTTGATCCAGCGCGACCGCGCGGAGGAAGGCGATGCCCATCGCGGCGTGCCCTGGAAGCGCATCGCCACCGATGGAAACTTTCTCACGCTCTGCCTCATGTATTCCGCGCAGGCCTATGGCTGGTATTTCAATATCACCTACCTGCCACAGTTCCTGGAGCGCCAGTTTGGAATGCCGAACAGCAGCCTGCTCGGCGCGCTCTACAAGGGCGGTCCGCTGCTGAGCGGAGCGGTCGGCTGCCTGCTCGGTGGGATAATCACGGACGCCATTGTCCGTCGCACTGGCGACCGCCGTCGCGCGCGCCGGCTGTGCGGCTGGATCGGGCATAGCGTGTGCGTGCTGTGCTTCCTGGCCTGTCCGTTGGCGCCCAATGCCTTCGTCTTCTTCGTCATCGTTTCGCTCGCGGCGTTTTCCACCGACCTCACCGTGCCGAGCGCGTGGGCGACCTGCCAGGACATCGGCGGGCGTTACGCGGCCACGGTCGGCGCTTGCATGAACATGGGCGCCGGGCTCGCCGGAGCGCTGGCCGGGTGGACCACAGGATCGGTGCTCGAGCGGGCGGTCGCAGCCAGGGCGGGGGAGTTGGGCGTG
The DNA here is from genome assembly GCF_040003245.1 of Chthoniobacter sp. Classification (NCBI taxonomy): domain Bacteria; kingdom Pseudomonadati; phylum Verrucomicrobiota; class Spartobacteria; order Chthoniobacterales; family Chthoniobacteraceae; genus Chthoniobacter; species Chthoniobacter sp. Next base: position 16,690 of record NZ_JBDUCX010000069.1, on the reverse strand, counting down.
CCCGTGGCGCAACTCACCTTCGAGCAGACGACGGCCGCGCTGCGGCACGGCTATGACCTCAATTTCTACAGCTTCGCCGCGCTCTACGTCGTGGCGTTCCTGTGCTGGTTCAAGATCGACCCGACGCGCGTCATTACCTCCGGCCCCACGCCCACATGAAAGCCATCGTCGTCGCCTTCTTTTCTTGGGCACTCGCGGCCACCGCGCAGATTCTGCCGCCCGGTTGGGATGCGAGGCAGGCGGGCGACAAGGTGCTCGCCGGCCTCGTCAAAGTTTCCGCCCCGGAGGTGAAAGGAGCGCACGATGCCGAGTTTGTCGTGATGGGGGATCGCGCGTTTGTCGTCTACGAGGCCAATGACGTGAAGCCCGGCGAGAATGCCGAATGGCCGTTTATTTACGTGGCCCTCTCAGTGGTGAACATCAAGACAGGCGCGGTCGACCGCACGCTCACCTTGGCGCGCTCCGAACAGCAGTTCGCCAATGAGACGCTTCCTGCCGGGGCCTGCTTTGTCCCGCGCCTCCTGCGCAAGGACGACCGCACGCTGCGTTGTTACTTCGCCAGCGAGGCCCCGCGCACCCGGCAATCGCAGACGTGGTTCATCGACTTCGACGTCGTGCACCTGATGCCGGTGAATGAAATCCATCGCGCCAAGATCAAGACAGCCGCCGGCACCTTCGACATGACGCCGCAGCGCTTTTACGAGGATGCGGCGGCGCAGGGATTCGCCCGCGAAGCGAAGGATTTCGGTTTGTACATTTTCGATTCGTTCAAAGTTTTCGACGGTAGGACGTACGTCGCGCTGAACAACTATGCCGCCGGCCAGAACGCGCTCGCGATCTTGAATGCGGACCTCGACACCTTCGGGGTGCTGGGTCACTACAACGAGCCGTCGGCGCTCCGGCTCACGGAGTCGGCGGTGAACCGCCTGCCCGACGGCACGTGGCTGGCGATCTGCCGCCAGGATGGGGGGAACCACAATTACACCTTCACCACGAGCCAGGATGGCCGGCACTGGACGCCGGGCGAGTTCCGCGACTTCGTGCCCAACGGCGCGAGTTCCCGGCCGACCTTCGATTGCTTCGACGGCGTCTACTATCTCGGCTGGCAGGAGAGCACGCGGGTGGACGGGGTGGGCCGCTCCGTTTTCAACATCGACGTCTCGCGTGACGGCGCAAAGTGGGAGCGCAAGTACCGCTTCGAGACCGCGAAGTCCTTCCAGTATCCCACCTTTCACCAGCACGCCGGCGCGATCTACCTGACCGTCACGCAGGGCGATTCCGACCCCAGCCGCAAGGAGCGCATCGTCTTCGGCAAGCTGGAGTAACCCCTCGACAGCACACCTCCACCACTCCTTTCCACCCATGAAACTCCGACTCCTCTCCCGATCCCTCGGCGCGCTTCTGCTGCTCGGCGCCGCCTCGCTGGTGCGCGCCGAAAAATCCGACGCGGTCGCCACGCCGCCGGTGCCGAACTTTTCGCCTGGCCCCGAGTACGCCGACAACGTGCGCATGTTCCAGGGCATTCCCGGCATCGAGCGCGCGGCCAACGGCCGCCTGTGGGCGTGCTGGTACGGGGGCGGCACGGGGGAAGACCGCTTCAACTACATCATGCTCGTCACGAGCAACGACGACGGGAAGACATGGTCGTCGCTCAAGCTCGTGCTCGACCCCGACCGCGACGGGTCGGTGCGCGCCTTCGATCCGTGCCTGTGGCACGATCCCTCCGGCAAGCTCTGGCTTTTCTGGGCGCAACGCGCCGAAAAGATGATGCCGCAGCTCTTCGCCATGAGCACGGAGGATTCCGGTTCCGCCGATCCCAAATGGTCGCCACCGGCGAGGATCGCCGATGGCATCATGATGAACAAACCCACGGTCGCTGCCGATGGTGCGTGGCTGTTGCCTACGGCGCTGTGGAATCGCGAGGGCAGCTCGCGCGTGGTCCGCTCGGCGGATCACGGCGCCACCTGGGAATTCATCGGCAGCGCCACTATTCCCGAAGCGAAGGATCGGAACTGCGACGAGAACATGATCGTGCAGCGCAAGGACGGGAGCCTGTGGATGCTCGTGCGCACGCGCTACGGCATCGGCGAAAGCACCTCCACCGACGGCGGCAAGACCTGGAGCGAGTGCAAGCCCTCGAGCATCCCGCATGTGGTCTCGCGCTTCTTCATTCGCCGGCTCGCCTCGGGCAAGTTGCTCCTCGTCCGCCACAACCCGCCGGAGATGAAAGGGCGCTCGCATCTCACCGCGTACCTGAGCAATGACGAAGGCGCGACATGGACCGGCGGCCTGCTCCTCGATGAACGCCTCGGCGTTTCGTATCCCGACGGGATTCAGGACCAGGACGGCGTCATCCGGATCATCTACGATTTCGAGCGCAACAAATCGAAACAGATCCTCATGGCTGCCTTCACCGAGAGCGATGTCGCAGCGGGGCAGCCGTCGGGGTCCACGCGGCTGCGCGTGCCGATCAATCAAGCGACCGGCGTCGCCCCCGCAAAAGCCGCCAAGCCCGCTGGATCCGTGCCATGAAAATTGCCGCGCTGACCTTTCTCCTCGTCGTCGCCGGTGCCGTGGCGCAAACGCCGCCGACCGCGCCTCCAGTCGGCGCGCTGCCGCCGCTGGTCGTCTCGACCGACCCGGCCTACGACCAGTACGTCTCGCGTCTTTATGTAATGAGCACGGTCTTGCCGAATGGCCGCATCTGCTACGTGGCTTATGGCAGCAAGGGCGTGCCGCCCGGCACCGATGGCGCGGCGCCGCCGAACTACCTGACATTCTATTACTCCGACGACAAGGGGGCGACGCTGCACATCGGCTTCTTCCTCGTGCCGCCGCCCGAACCCGAGGCGCCGGGCGCCATGGTCGATCCGCGCATTGGCCAGACACCGGATGGGGACGCGATTGTCTTTTTCCCGACCGTGCGTGGCGGGCGCCCGCAGCGGGGTTGGTACAGCCTGTACGGTTGTGTGGTGCGGAATTCGCAGACTGGCAGGCGGGGCACATTCGCCGTGGGACCGAGTTGCTACCTCTGCCGCGGCACGGCGGGTGTCCCGGCGGTCGTGGGTTCGGATATCTTGCTGCCGACCTTCGTCGGCCTGGCCCAAGGGCAGAGCATCACGCACGACTATGATGGAGTGCGGTTGTGGCGTCTGGCGATCCGCGAAGGCGACGTGCTCGTGCCGGAACTCCTTTCCCAGCTTCCGAATCTCCCCGACCTCAGTCACAACAGCGGCTTCTGCGACCCATTCGTGGTGGCGCTCGGCGACCGCGATTACCGCATGCTCATCCGGGCCTACCCGGGGCCCTATTGGTGCGACAGTCATGATCGTGGGCGCGCGGGCAGTTGGGGTGTGCCCTATCAGCCGGCGGGAATTCCCGCAGTCAAAAACGTGATCGATGGCATGGCGACCGACCAGGAGGGAGATTTGGTGGTGGCGTATAATGGTTCGCCGAGGGGCCGGTTGCAGGCGGCGCTGGCGGTGTATCGGAAGGATGGGACGAATGGGACGAATGGGACGAATGGGACGAATGGGACGATCGCGAAACTGGTCTTTGATCCGCGGCAGCCTCCGATCGGCATGACCATGGCCAATTTCGTAGTCTCCATCGATCGCAATCGCGACGGCTCCCCGACGGGCAATTACATCGTGACCTATGATCACGGCCGCAATACCAAGGCCAGTGGGCTGGAGGCGGACGGCGTCAATTACCGGGGCGCGATCTGCACGGCCATCGTGCCAAAGGCCTCCGTCCTGGCCGGGACGCTGGACGGTGTGGTGATCCACGAAGTACCCACGCATCCGCAAACGAAAGGCGTTGCCAAAGGCAGGACCCTGGAGGGCACCGCGCCGTCGGTGCCGGGGCCAGAACCCGCGAGCACCGCACCGATCCCCCCGAAGCTCATCACCAATCCGGGTCCCGAGTACGCCCACGCGGCACGCAAGTGGCAGGGGATTCCCGGCATCGAGGTCTCGCCGGGCGGGCGACTGTGGGCGACGTGGTATGGCGGGCCGGCGGGGGAAGGTGAGCCGGGCAATCACCAGACGCTGGTGACCAGCGGCGACGATGGCCGCACGTGGTCCGATCCCGTGGCGGTTTTCCAGCCGGAGCCGCTGGCCACCAGCCGTTGCGGCGATGGGCATCTCTGGATGGATCCGCAGGGCCGGTTGTGGTGGGTGGTAAACCGCTCGATAAAGGAAGACCCCTCGCCGTTGGGGCCGCGCACTTCGTGGGCGTTTCTCAATACGCGGCCCGACGATGCGCAGCCGCAATGGTCCGGGCCGATTTTGCTCGGGCCGGGCGTGAGCCTGAACAAGCCGACCATCCTTTCCACCGGCGAATGGCTGGCGCCGCTGGACAATTTTTCCGGCGATGGGAAGTCGACCGATCCGCGCAAAAGCAAAGGAGCGAAAGTGTATCTGTCCACCGATCACGGAGCTTCGTGGGCCTTCCGCGCAGCGGTGGCAATTCCGGAAGTGTCCTTTGCCGAGCATATGCTGGCGGAACGCAAGGATGGCTCGCTGTGGATGCTGGCGCGCACCACCTACGGCATCGCGCAAAGCACATCGACGGACCGCGGCCAGACGTGGAGCGTGGGAGAACCGTTCACGCGCGAGATGAATGTGAACACGCGCTTCTTCCTCCGGCGGCTCAAATCGGGCCGCATGCTGCTGGTGGTGAACAACGATCCGAAGGCGCGCAAGAATCTCACCGCGATGCTCTCCGACGACGATGGCCGCACCTTTCCGCACAAGCTCCTGCTCGATGAGCGCTCCACGAGTTATCCCGATGGCACGGAGACCGCCGACGGGTCGCTCTACATTATTTACGACCAGCAGCGGTACACGCGCGATGCGCAGCAGATCATTTTCGCGAAGATCACGGAGGCAGACATTCTCGCTGGGAAATTGGTCACGCCGACGAGCCGGCTGGCGCAGAAGATCAACCGCCTCGCCGATTTCAGAGGCGGCATCGACGACCAATGGGTGGCCGACGAAAAAGTCCGTGCGGCCGCCCGCGCGAAAAAGCGCGGAGCAAAAGCCAATGCGACCAACCCCGTGCGCGATACGCCGGAGAAACTGGAGGAGCCGGTGAAGAAGCCGTGAAACCTCCGTACTAAAGCCGAGTTAAACCCGCCTACCACAAGCACCAGAACGCCCCATGAAAATATTCCCTCTCCTCGCCGTGTTGGTCTGCGCCGGAACCGCATCGGTCCGCGCGAACGTGAAACTGGCCGCACTTTTTTCCGACCACATGGTCGTGCAAGCGGATACGCCCGTGCCGGTCTGGGGTTGGGCGGAGCCCGGGGAGGAGGTCACCGTGACACTGGCCGCTCAATCGAAAACGACCCAGGCCGGGACCGATCGCAAATGGAAGGTGACGCTCGACAAGCTGGCGGCGGGCGATCAACCGCAAACGCTGACCGTGACGGGGAAGAATACGTTGACGGTGAAAGACGTGGTCGTCGGAGAAACCTGGCTTTGCTCCGGGCAATCCAACATGTCCTACAAGATCGCGTCATCCAACGTGGCGCCGCAGACCCTCGCGGAAGCGAAGACGCAGGCGGCGGGCGTGCGCCCGGCGATTCGTTTTTTCATGACGCTGAGCCGGGGAGCGGATGAGCCGCAGGAGGATGTCGCGGGGAAGTGGGTGATCGCGGAGCCGGAGACGATCAGCACGTGCTCGGCGGTGGCGTGGTATTTCGGGCTGGCCTTGCATGAGAAGTTGCATACGCCGGTGGGACTGATTGTTTCTGCTGTCGGGGGCACCGCGGCGGAAGTGTGGATTCCCAAGAAGGAACTCGACGCGACTTCCGTGGCGGCAGCGATTTGGAAGCGGCATCAGGACGCCCTTGCCGGCTACACCGCGGAGACGGCGGCGAAATACAAAGCGGAGGAGGTGGCCTGGGAAGCGGCCAATCCGACGCCGGCCCTGAAACTCAAAAACGCGGCGTCACGACCGAAGGAAATCTATTCGCCGGAGAGTCATCATGCGCCGGTGCGGCTCTACAACGGCAAGATCGCCGGTCTCGAACCCTACGCGATCAAGGGAATCATTTGGTTTCAAGCCGATGGGAACAATGCGCATCCCGAAGAGTATTCCGAGCTGATCCAGACTCTGATTCGCACCTGGAGGGCGCATTGGGGCGTGGAGCTTCCTTTCTACTATGTGGAGATGAACAACATGCACGCGCTGCAAACCAAGCCGGACGAGGATCGCCCTCTCGCGCAAATCCGCGAGGCGCAGAACGGAGCGTTGCAGTTGCCGCGCACTGGAGTCGTGGCGGCGATTGATCTGGGCATCGCGGAAAATGCCCACTTCCCGGTCAAGAAACCGGTGGGCGATCGACTGGCCAACCTCGCGCTGTCCGAAGTTTATCATCTTCCGCTCGGCGAAGTGCACAGTCCGGAATTTGGCGGTTACAAAATGGAGGGGGACAAGGTGCGAGTGAGTTTGAAATACGCGGATGGCCTGCGCTCTCGCAGCGGAGAGGTGCGTGGGTTTGTGCTGCAGAATGCCGATGGCCACTGGGTATGGGCGGACGGCAAGGTGGACGGCAACGATCTTCTTTTGTGGAGCGCCCAGGCACCGAAGCCGCAGGCGCTGCGCTATGCGTGGGCGGAGAATCCCATCATCTCGATCGAGAATGGCGCGGGGTTGCCGCTGCGTCCGTTCCGCACAGCGCTGAAGGCCCAGAACTGAATCGGCACAACGGAAATAACTCATGAAAACCTCCCTCCTCCTCCTCGTGATCTTCGCCGGCGCCACAGCGGCCCGTGCGGACGTGAAGCTGCCTGCGATATTCTCCGATCACATGGTCCTGCAAGCGGACATGGCCGTGCCTGTGTGGGGCTGGGCGGAGCCGGGTGAGGAGGTCACTGTTTCCTTTGCCACACAATCGAAGACGACCAAGGCCGATACCGATGGCAAGTGGAAGGTGAAGCTCGACAAACTGAAGGTGGGGGAGGCGCCGCAAACGCTGACCGTAATAGGAAAGAATGCGCTGGCGGTGAAGGACGTGCTCGTTGGCGAAGTGTGGCTGGGCTCGGGGCAATCGAACATGGCCTTGAACGTGGGGGCGGTGAAGAATGCGACCGATGAAATTGCGGCGGCGAATTTTCCCGCGCTGCGGATGTTCACGGTGCGGTCCAGTGCGGCAGCGACGGCGCAGGAGGATTGCCCGGGTTTGTGGCAGGTTTGTTCACCCGTCACCGTGCCGCTCTTTTCCGCGACGGCCTATTTCTTTGGTCGCGATCTGCACCGGACGCTGGGAGTGCCAGTGGGCTTGATCAATTCCTCTGTGGGCGGCACGCGCATCGAATCGTGGATCAGCACCGAGGCGCAACAGCAGACGCCGGAGGTGAAAGCGGCAGCGGACGCGCTGACCAAAGCTGCACGGGCCTACAACCCCGCCGTCGCGAAGGCCGCTTTCGAAAAGAGCCTCGCAAAATGGCAGGAGGTCGCCGCGCAGGCGAAAGCCGAAGGCAAGGAGCCGCCACGCGCGCCGAGCGATCCCGTGGCCATCCGGCAAAAAATCGGAGAGGTCGGCGGTTTGTTCAACGGCAAGATCGCGCCGCTCATTCCTTACGCGTTGCGCGGGGTGGTCTGGTATCAGGGCGAGGCCAATTCCTCGCCGGATCGGGCGGCATTTTATGGGCATCAATTGCCGGCGCTGATCGCCGATTGGCGCGCGCGCTGGGGTTCGGAGTTTCCGTTTGCGTGGGTGCAGCTGCCGAATTTCGACGGCGGCGCAATCCGCGACTGGCCGCTGATGCGCGAGCAGATGTTGAAGACGCTGAAGGTGAAGAACACCGGTATGGCCATCGCGATCGACGTCGGCGAGGCGAACAACATTCATCCAAAGAACAAGCAGGAAGTCGGTCACCGCCTGGCGCTGTGGGCGCTGGGTACGGTTTACGGGCAAAAGGTTCCAAGCATCTCCGGGCCGCTGCCGGTGGGATATGAGGTTCGCGGCAGTGCCGTGGTGCTGAAGTTTGATCATGCCGACGGCGGATTGGTGGCGAAGGACGGTGAGTTGAAAGGCTTTGTCATCGCGGGCGAGGATAAGAAATGGGTGAGTGCCAGGGCGAAGATCGAGGGCGGCGAAGTCATCGTTTCCAGCTCCGACGTTTCGAAGCCGGCCGCGGTTCGTTACGCGTGGGAAAATAATCCCGTGTGCAATCTCTACAACGGGGCAGGTCTCCCCGCGTCCCCCTTCCGCACGGACGACTGGAAGTGAGCGGCGCAGGGAAATTCTCATTACGATGAAACATCTCTTCAACACTTCGGTTTGTTTGCTGGGCGGGGTCAGCGCCCTTTCCTTCGCGTCATTGCGCGGCGCGGAACCCAAGGGAATCACCAACTCCATCGGCATGAAGCTCGAGCGTATCGAGCCGGGAAGCTTTGTGATGGGACAGGATGGGCCGGCGGCGGATTACCAGACGACGCGGCACGCGGAGCGTTGCGACCAGGCGGATTGGGATGAAAAGCCGGCGCACCCGGTGAAGATTACGATTCCATTCTATGTCGGCAGCACCGAGGTGACGAATGCGCAGTACCGGCAATTCAAGCCGGGCAGGAATCCGAAGGACCAGGACGACGAGGCGGCGATCTTCGTGAGCTGGGACGACGCGATGAAATTCTGCGAGTGGCTCTCGGCGAAGGAGGGCAAGCCGTACCGGCTGCCCACGGAGGCGGAGTGGGAATATGCCTGCCGCGCCGGGACGACGACGCTCTTCCACACCGGAGACCGGCTGCCGGATGGATTTCAGAAATGGAAATTCAACGACAAGTTCCTCCAGCGATTCTTCACCAAGACGATGAAGTATCCGAGCGACTATCGCGACTGGCCGAAGGAAGCGCCGTTGCGCGTGGCGCAGACGCCGGTGAATGCGTGGGGGCTTTTCGACATGCACGGGAATGTGGAGGAGTGGTGTCTGGATTGGTACGGACCGTACGAAGCGGGCGAGCAGGTCGATCCGGTCGGGCGGGTGGATGGGGACTTCCGCGTGACGCGTGGCGGCAGCCACTCCGATTTCACGCGGATGCTGCGCTCGGCAAATCGCAGCGGACGTCTACCGGCCATGGCGAACGAACAGACCGGTTTTCGCGTGGTGCTCGGGGAGCGGCCGAAGACCGCGCGGTTGCCGGTGCCGCCGCCAGCGCTCAACGCGCGCGACGTGAGCCAGGTGTCGCCCGGTCCGGTCGAGAAAGTGACCACGCCCTTCTTCCGCGGTCCGCAACGCTTTGTGAAAGTGCCGCCCGGCATGGCGGGCCCGATGTTCTCGAATCACAATCACAGCCCATCCATCGCCGAGTGTCCGAATGGCGATCTGCTGGCGGTGTGGTTTTCCTGCGGCGACGAGGGCGGCCCCGAGCTGGCGGACCTGGCGAGCCGGTTGCGGCGCGGCGCCGGGGAATGGGAGGCGGCCTCGCCGTTCTGGGATGGGCCGGACATCAACGATCACGCGCCCAAGCTATGGTCCGATGGGGAACGGACGCTGTTTTTTTTCGCCAAGAGCTTTGCCGGCGACATCGTGCGCACTTCCACCGACAGCGGCGCCACGTGGTCGAAGGCGCGTCTCATCCAGCCCATGGTCGAGATTGGCAATCTGCCCTTGCGCACGAAGGAGGGCGTCCTGGTGCTACCGCTGGATCGCAATTCGCTGGGCGCGGCATTCGATATCAGCCGCGATGGCGGGCAGACGTGGACGCCGACGCCGGCGCACGGCAAACCGGACTATCAACCCGGCGGCCATGGTGATCGCTTCGCGGGTATTCACAATGCGACGGCGCAATTGGCCGATGGACGGATCATGGCATTCGGCAGGTTCGATACACTCGAGGAGCAGGAGCGTTTTCATGGCCGTACGCCGGTGAGCTTCAGCAGCGATCTCGGCCAGACATGGACGTACGAGGAGAGTCCGTTCCCGGCGATCAGCACCGTGCAGCGGGCGGTGCTGATCCGTCTGCACGAAGGGCCGCTGCTTTTGTGCTCGTTCACCGACCAGTTGCGCGACTGGAAGCAGCGCAAAGGCCTGCCCTTCAAGGCGGTCGACGGAGCGGAGTTCACGGGCTATGGATTATTCGCGGCCGTGTCGTTCGACGAAGGCAAGACCTGGCCGGTGCAGCGGCTGATCACGCCCGGTGGCCCCGGGCGCACCGTGAGCGGCGTGGACAAAAACGAGTTCACGCTCAGCGACACAATGGCGGAACCATCCGGGTATCTTTCCGTCTGCCAGACGCGCGATGATTTGATCCAGTTGATCAGCAGCAAGAACCACTACGTTTTCAATCTGTCGTGGCTCAAGGAGCTGCCGCCGGCGCCGCAGAAGTGACGCTTACGGCGCGCAACGTTCCTGCGTGAATTCGCAGGGCGGGTAACCTTGCGCGCTGGTGCGCTCGAGAATGGACGCGCAAAGTTCGGATAGCCGCTTGAAGTCGGTGCCGCCGTCATCTTGCGCGAGCTCGGCAGCGGCGGTACGAAAGAGCGTGAGACTGGAGACGAGTTTGTGCGCGTCGGTCGAGCCGCCCATGAGTTCTTCGATCGGTGCGCCGTGGGAGAGGTGCTCCGCCACTGCGCTCGTGATTGCTTCGTAGCGAGACCGCAGCAGCGGATCGCGCAGGTAGGCGCACGCGTCGGCGAGGTCGCCGAGCGCGTATTCGCGGGCCGTGGACGAGCGGCCGAGTCCATCGATCTGCGGAAAGATGTACCAGATCCAATGGCTGTTCTTGCGACCGGCGCGCATCTCCGCGAGGGCGGTGGCGTAGCCGGCCCACTGGCTGGCTTGAGCGTGGTGAAAGCGTTGCAGGGACATGGGAGTGAATCTATGAGTCTTGCTGACGAGAAGTCCGCGCGTCGTGGCTTTGGCGCCATGATGAACGGTCGCCTTCCTGAGACGATTGCAGAATTGTGCTATTCGGCAAACGTCCTTATACGCCCGTCTTCCCTCTCCGCGTGCGCCGGAACCGTTGCGCACCGAGCAGGCAACCGAGTCCGCCAAACAGCGAGACCAGCGACCCTGGCTCCGGCACGACGGCGAGCAGCGCCACATCGTGCCCGCCGGAGAAGGAGTTGCCGGCGAAATTGGCGAGGTAGGTGATTTGGTAGGCCTGTGTGCCCAAAGCTCCCGTGGAGAATGTCATGCCTTCGCCCAAGTCGGTGGCGATGCCGTTCACGGAGGAGAAGGTGCCGGTGATCGCGCCGCCGCTGTTGATGGTGAGGAAGAAAATGTCGCCGTTGACCGGCGTGTAGCCAGTGGTCGTGAGCAGGCTCAACTGGAGATCCGCCCCGTTGAGCGTGAGCGCGCCGGTGGTGCCGAGGTGATCGGAGACATCGCCGCCCGACGCGCCATCGCCGCCGCTGCCGGTAAAAGCAGAGGTGCGGCCGATCTGGAGGGAGAGATGCACCGAGCTATTGGCAAAGGTCACACTGCCAGCGTGCAAGGTGGTGCCGGCATTCGTACTCGCGGAACCCGCATGCGGCTTGAGCGCCGCGCCCGTGTTCCCTGCCGCGATGCCCACCGTCACATTGCCGACCGTGCCGCCGCCGCCAAGGACGGTGGTCTTGGACAGACTCGTGGAATCGCCGATCACCACCGCGCTGCTGCCGGAGAGCGAACCGCTCACGACCACGGTGCCCTTCACCGCCGTTGTTCCGGAGTAGGTGCTGTTGCCGCTGAGGATGACCGGTGCGATCGTCCCGGTGCTGGGGCTGTTCACGGTCAAGCCAAAGCCATTGCCGCCGTCGCCAATGTTCCCGGAGAAGATCGTATTGGCGGCGGAGTTTTGAGTCAGCGTGCGGTTGCCGGTCAAAGTCACCGGCCCGGTAAAGGCGAGCGGTTGGTCGGATCCTCCCGCGGCGATGATGGTCGTATCCGCGGCAAAGGAGATCGTATTTCCGATGGTGATACCGCCGGGAGTCGTGGTCGCGCGCATCTGGCTGCCGCCAAAGATAACGGTGCCGGTCCCGAAGGGTCCACTCGTGGGGGCGCCGGCGGGTCCGATGGAACTGCCCTGCGGGATGACCGTTCCCACCGCGAGCAGGGTATTGCCCGAATAGGTATTTTGCTGGGTCTGAAGAACGAGCGTGCCTGTGCCATAGTAGGACACGCCGGCGGTGCCGGTGATGACCGAGCCGATCGTCGTGTTCGGCGTGGCGTTGATGGTAATGATGCCTTCATTCCCACCGAAATCGAGCGTGCCACCGGTAATGCCCAGATTGGTGCCGGAGGAAAACAGAATGGCCCCGCTAGTTACGGTGAGCGTCTGACCGCTGCTGATGGTAGGGGCGGTGTTGGTGCCTTCGATGATCAAGGAATTGATGGCGACAGAACCAGACAGGCTGATCGTGCTCGTGAGGTGGATGTTATTCCCCAAGGTGAAGGCATTCAGCGTGAATTCATCCGTGAGATTCAGCGGACGCAGGCCGCCCGTGGCAGAGTAAGTGACAAAGGTATTGGCGACGCCCGTGACCGTGCCGACACCGCCCGTGCCGCTCGCGGCTTCGCCCAGCAGGAAGGGGACGATCTGAGTGTTGAAGACACCAAGATTGATGCCGTTGCCGGTATCCGCGGTCGTGCCAACCAAAGTCGGCGCGGTGGTGACCAAAAGCCGGGCGACGCTGGCCGTGCTGGTCCCGTCCTTGCCGAGATTCGCGCCATTCACCAGGGCGATGCCGCCATTGGCCGGGCGCGTGAGCTGGTCCAGCGTCATCGCGGCCGTGTTGGTTCCGCCGAAAGTGGTGGTGATTTTCGAGATGCCCGAATTGAGAGCGAACGCATGCACCTTTTCGCTCGATGGGGTCGAGGCCAGCTCGGAGCCTGTGAAGAGGTAGGTGCCGCCCTTGAAGCTGAAGCTGGCGTTGTCGTTGAGACGATTGGTGTTGTTGTTCGTCGCGCCGGCATTGTTCACCGAGAAGATGCCGCCGTTGAGGATGATGTTGGGCGAGGCCAGGGTGCCGTTGAGCCCGCCCGCGCCCGCGGCGCCGATTTGCAAGGTGCCGCCGTTGATGGTGGTGCTGCCGGTGTAGGTATTGGCACCGATCAGGATCTGCGTGTTGATGCCTCCCTTGACCACGGAAAGCCCGCCCGTGCCGCTCGTGCCGTCCTGCAGCGAACCGGCGAAAATGCCATTGTCGGCGGCCACATTCGTGGCGCTGGAAAGTGTGAGAGTGGACGTGGTGGAGGCGGTATTGTTGGCGACGACCAGAAGCGAGCTGCCCCCCGTGGCTGCGGTCGTATCCAGAGTCCGCAAGGTGAGCACATGGCCGTTGAGATCCAGCGTCATGGTCGCGGTGGCGAGCGCGCCGATCATGGACAGCCGGCTGAGCGCGTTGATGGCATTGTCCACGCCGATTCGCAGGACATCGCCGGCGCCGGCATTGGCGAACAATTGAGTGTCACCCGTGTAGGTGTTCACCGCGTTGAGGATCGTGACGGCATTGGTGCCGCGGCTGAAGACGATGGGTAAAGTGCTCCCGCCGGAGATCACCCCGTTGACCGTCAACGTGCCATTGTCACCGCCACCGAGGCGGGCAGCGCTGGCCACGATGATATTGCCGGCCCAAGTGGAGGAAGTACCCACGGTGGTTTGCAGGGCGCCGTTATTATTCGTGCCATTGCCGTTGATCGTAATCGTCTCGCCGGTCACGGTGACACCGTTGCCGAGAATGACCTCTCCGCTGTTGACCGTGGTGCCAGCGGCGGTGGTGCCCAAGCCCAGGTTATTGTTCACCACCAGCACGCCGGCGTTGCCGCTGGCGCCGACGATCGTGAGCCCGGTGTAGGTATTCGCGCCGTTGAAGGTAGCGCCTGCGGTGACACTGCCGCCGGCGATGAAGTTGCCGCTGCCGATGGTGACAGTTACCGCGCCGCCAATGACGCCGGTGCTTGTCTCACTCAGCGCGCCCGCGCCTACCGCAGTCCCGCCGGAGGTGGTAATCGCAGTGCCGGTGAGGGAGCCGCTGAGGCTCAGCGTGCCGCCGGAAACAGACGTGGCTCCCGTGTAGGTATTCGCCCCGGTGAGGGTGAGTGTGCCGGTGCCCGACTTGGTCAACGCCACAGTCGACGTGCCATCCTTGATCACGCCGGTGAAGGGGCTGGCACCGCCCGTGACGGTGAGCGTGGAGGCGGCGGCACCGTTGTTGGTCACGAAACCGGCACCGACGGTGTTCGTCCTCTGCAAGCCGGTGATCGACTGGCTGAAGCCATTGAGGTCGAAGACGCTATCTTCCGTGGCGGTGGTGGAGGAACTCACGTCCACGATGGTGGTGGCCGGCAGCGCGTTGGTCGCGCCGAGCTTCAAAACGCCGCGGACGATCTGGGTGACCCCGGAATACGTGTTGTTCGTGCCCGAGATAATGACCACGCCGGGGATGGCTGCGCCCGGCGCTCCGCCAATGGCCAGAATACCATTGCTGTTGCCCGTTCCATTTTTGATCACGCCGCTGACGGTGAGCGTCCCGCCATTTTGCGCGCCGATGCGCCCGCCCTGGGTGTCGATGGTGATCGTGCCGCCCCACGTGGCGCTGGCGCCGGCATCGGCCTGTAGCGCGCCGGTGCTATTAATGCCGCTGCCGTTGATGCCGATCGTCTCGCCGGTCACATTCACGCCGTTGCCGAGGACGAGCGCTGCGCCGCTGGTCACACTCGTCGTCCCGGTGATGTCGCCGAGGGCAGAGCTATTCGTGATCTTGAGGGTGCCAGTGCCCACCGTCACGTTGCCGGTGAAAGTATTCGTGCCCGAAAGGACGAGCGTGCCGAGGCCGCCCTTGGTGAGCGAGCCACTGGCGAGGCCCACGCCGATCGTCGCGGTGTCGTTCACATTGGTCACCGTGATCGTGCTCGGCGCGCCGAGGTTGAGGCTGCCGTCGGCGGTCGGGTCGCCGATGTTCCAGCCGTTGGAATTGAAAGTGATGTTATTGACGTTGATCCCGCCATTTACGTCCAGGGTCTGCGCGGCGCCGGCAAAGATGGCGTTGCTGCTGCCGTCGTTGAGCCAGGTGTGGGTGCTGTTGTCCCAATTCGAGGTTGTTGTGTCCCAGACGTGATTTGGGTTCGTCTGGTCGAACGTCTGGTCCGCGCAGACTTTCCCAGCTTCCACGATTCCCAAGGTAAAGAGGAACCACACGATGGAACGCGAACAGATGAGACGTTTGGATGGCAGCATGAAGTGAGTAAAGGCCGTCGAACTCCGCGCGATTCAACTGCGCACGAGAATGCGGGCGCAGAAATCAGCACGAGCCGGGCGTCCTGTCCAAGGCCGTTGCGTTAAATTCCTTAGGAATTACCGCTTTGTTCGAACGGCTCGTTTTCACACTCGCAGTATACCGTTTAACATT
Source organism: Chthoniobacter sp. (assembly GCF_040003245.1). Lineage (NCBI taxonomy): Bacteria > Pseudomonadati > Verrucomicrobiota > Spartobacteria > Chthoniobacterales > Chthoniobacteraceae > Chthoniobacter > Chthoniobacter sp. The sequence continues at coordinate 1,347 of NZ_JBDUCX010000069.1, read as the reverse complement.
ACATTTCGCCTCGCTACCGGTGGTCGGCGAATCGCCGCCCATCTCTCTCCGCTACTGCGCCGGTTTCTTCGCCGCGTGGCGCAGATCCTTGAGGCAATTCGGATCGGCGGGCACGGGCTGGCCGACCTTCTCGACCGGCTGCGTGAAGAGATAGCGCCACACGTCCTCGTGGACGTATTTGCCGTCCGCATCCTTCACCGCGGCGCCGCCCGGGGTCACCGAGCTATGCGCGCGTTTGGCGTCACCTTTCACATCGGCATCGGTGATGAGCCGCCGCGTGTTGCCATAGGGCGCGGCGGTCTTGTCCACATTCACGATCGGGCCGAATTGGTTGAGCTTCAGCAATTCCCACGAGCGGCAGTAATGGCCGCCAGTCCAGCCGCTATCGAGCACGTGGCTGAAGGCGAAGAAACGGTTCGCCGGCGTCGCGGGATTCAGGCCCTGCCAGTTTTCGTATTGATCGCGCGGGCCGCAAAAGAGCACCACGCGATCCACCTTCTGGTAGATGGCGAAGCGCGCCGCCGTGGTCGAACCGTGCGACGAGCCCGACATGATCACGCGATCCCAGCGCAGGCCCTTGCCATCCGCCGCGAGGAAATATTCCCAGTGCCCCTGCGGATTTTCCTTCGCCAGGTACTTCACGAATTGAAAGGCGCGCTCCATCATGCCGTCGGGCTTGGGGATGGTTACCTCCGGGGAAAAATCCTCGCCCGTGGCGGCTTCGAGGCGGATCTTGCCCAGGAATTGCTCATCCGCGGGCGCCGGCTCCTTGCCGAATTTATCGAACCATCCCCGGGCATACTGCACATCGATGATGTGCAGCCCGTAGCTGTTCACGCGTTCGAAAAGCGGCGCGCTGTAGCCCATGAGCCAGATGACCAGCTTGCCCTGCGGCGCGACGCGCGTGTCCACCGAGGCCTGCTCGGTATCCTGCGGCTTGCCATCCTTCTCGATGAGAAAATTGATCTCCGGATGCGCTTGCACGCGCGGATCGATCACGCTGGCGCGGGCCGTGAGTTCGTAGCGCTTGGCGACGGGGTCGCTGAATTTCAGCGGCGCATCGGCGGCGCGTGACGAAGAGATGAAGGCAACAAGGAGGGTGAGGCAGGAAGGGAGGAGAAATTTCATGGGGCGGGGGATCTGACGAAGTACTACGCAATCACATCCAGGGCGGCGCTAACAGCTTTTCGAGTGGAGATGCTCCATATATTGTCACCCCCAACCTTCACCGTGAGCACTTCATCCAACGCCTTGTCCGAGATCCGTGCTTACCGTGCGGTGGGCGACCGGCTCGGCACGGCGGGGCAGCCTACCGAGGAACAATTTCAGGCGGTTCGGGAAGCCGGC
>NZ_JBDUCX010000266.1:0-8967 GCF_040003245.1 Chthoniobacter sp. | reverse complement strand
GCCACCACGCGCGTGGACCCAGCGGTCGTCGAGGAGATGCTGCCCTATCTCACCGAGCTCTATGGCAACCCCTCCAGCGGCTACCGTTTCGGCCAGCAGGTGGGCAAGGCCCTGGACAAGGCCCGCGAACGCGTCGCCGCCCTCATCGGCTGCGACCCCGGCGAAGTCGTCTTCACCAGTTGCGGCACGGAATCGACCAATGCGGCCATCAATTCCGCACTGATGATGGACCGCGACCGCCAGCACATCGTCACCACCCGCGTGGAGCACAGCGCCACGCTCAAGCATTGCGAGACCCTCGCCAAGCGCGGCCACGAAGTGACCTGGCTGGGCGTCGATAGCAAAGGCCAGATCGACCTGCACGAGCTGGAAAAATCCATCCGCTCCGATACCGCGATCGTCACCGTGATGTGGGCGAACAACGAGACCGGCGTGCTCTTCCCCATCCACGAGATCGCCGAGATCGTCCGCAAGAAACACGCGCTCTTTCACACCGACGCCGTGCAAGCCGTGGGCAAGATCCCGCTCAACCTCGCGGAATCGAAGATCAATTTCCTCTCTCTCTCCGGCCACAAGCTGCACTGCCCGAAAGGCGTCGGCGTGCTGTATGTCAACCGCCGCACCAAGTTCGCCCCCTACCTCATCGGCGGCGGACAGGAGAACAACAAACGCGCCGGCACGCAGAACGTCGCCAGCATCGTCGCCCTCGGCAAAGCCTGCGAAGTCGCCGGGCATAACATGGACCACGAGCAAAAGGTCGTGCGCAAACTGCGGGACACTTTCGAGCACGGCGTGCTCACCCAGATCGAAGGCGCACACGTCAACGGCGACCCCGAACACCGCCTGCCGAACACCAGCAACCTTGCCTTCGAAGGCATCGACAGCGAAGGCGCGCTCATGCTGCTCGACCAGCATCACATCTGCTGCTCCAGCGGCTCGGCCTGTACCACCGGCTCGGTGCACGCCTCGCACGTCCTCAAGGCCATGGGCCTGAGCGACGAGCGCGCGCGAGCCAGCCTGCGCTTCTCCTTCAGCCGTTTCAACACGCACGCCGAAGTGGAGAAGTCGCTGGAGATTTTGCCGAAGGTGATCGGGAAGCTGCGGCGGGTAGCGGTGGCGGCGTAAGGGGCGGGGCAACGGAGGCGGTCGCGGCGGCGGGGCCGCCAGGTAAGGCGGTTGGGCGGCTCGAAAAAAAGGCCTGTCATCCTGAGCTTGTCGAAGGATGACAGCCTTTTTTTCGGCGCTCCGCTACCCCCTACACCAACGCCGCGCAGTGCTTCAAATGCGCGTCGTAAAACAGCAACGCCTGCCGCACCGCCACCAAGGTCGCCCCCGGCGAAAGCAAATGCCTTTCTCCCGGCAAAAACAGCGTCTGCACCGGAGTCCGCAGCTTTTGGGCAATGCGCTGCAATTCCATCCCGCTATTAATCGAAACCCGTTGATCCTCGCGTCCATGGACGATCAAGAGCGGCGGCAAACGGGTGGCCGAGGCCGCCGTTTCCGCATCGATGCCCCCGGCCAGTTCCACCACGGCGCGGATGCGTTCATCCTGCGCCGCATGCGCCACGGCCAGATAGCCCCCCAGCGAATAGCCAAAGGTGCCGATGCAGTCCGCATCCACCCCCGGCAGGGCAGCGATATAATCCACCGCGTCATGAATCGTCTCCAGCCACGCCGGCCCGTGGGTCTTGATCGTGGTCTCGTTCGCGTACTCCGTCCCGGTACGGTCAAAGTATTCCACTAGGAAGGTATGAAACCCGTAGGGCGCCACCGTCCGGGCGAGTTGCGCGATATAGCGATGCCCCGCATCCATCCCACCCGCCCCATGCAACACCACAATCGCCGGCGAAGACGGCAGCTCATTCCGCCACGCCTGGACGGCAATCCGCCGGCCCCCACTGATGAAAGACAAATCCTCGTTCGTGATCGGAGTCGCGTCGGTCATGCTCTGTAATCGCAGGAGAGGCAGCGACTGCGCGCCTGTGATCCACTGAACGGAAAAAGACGGAGGGAAGGACCACGGATGGCACAGATTGACACGGATTTTTGAAGCGACATGCCACTCCATATCTATCCGTGTCATCCGTGGTCAAAGCCTCGGTCTTCCATGCGGACCTCTTTGCCCTCCCTCGGCGCCTCCGCGCCTCCGCGGTTGTCCCCAGTGCACTAAAGTGTGATCACCTGAAAGACGCGGAGCACGTCGAGAAGGAAGATGAGACCGAGAATGATGCCGATGATCTTGAGCGGCTGACCCTTCACAAACATGCCCACGACGTAGTAGATGAGATAAAGGATGAGGCCCGTAATGAGGAGGGTGATAAGCGCGGTGATCATAATGAAGGAGGATGTTGAACAGGGGTTCGTCCAAATATAAATCGTTGGAAGCAGGGGTCGCTGGCCGTATCCGTCGCGCCAGAGCGGCCACCCGGCCGATGCCCCGTCACGTTCCTCTCGTTCCGAGAGTGGGGCTTTCGGAACGCATTTCCACGGCCGCAATTTCATTGCGCGGTTTGGGGCGGGAGCGCGTGTCGTCTCTGCTCCCCCCCGCCACGAAACGGAGTTTTCCCCAGCACAGTCTGCGTTACCAAAACCTCACTTTGGTAACGAGGAGAAGCGCGGCGCCTTGCCACGAGGCCGGCCGAGGACTAGACTCTCCAGCGTGACCACGACACTCGAAGACATTCACCGTGACCCGGCGATTCTCGATCGCGCCATCTCCAGCCGGGAGCCACTCGATATCGTCTCCGGAGGCGAGGTGACTGCGACGCTGTGGCCCCGGGTCGCCTCTTCCATCGAAGAAGCGCGCCGATTGATGCGCGAACGTTTTACGGCGCCGGACTGGCAGTTCAGCGTGGGCACGCCGCTGAGTCGCGACGAGCGCAATGCCCGTGGCTGATTGCTTCCTGGATACGAATGTCCTGCTCTACGCCGTGAGCACCAATCCGGCGGAGGCAACCAAGGCGGCAAAAGCGCGCGAGTTGGTTCAGTCGGCAAACTGGGCTTGTTCGGCGCAAGTGGCGGCGGAGTTTTTGCGGGCGGGTACGGCGGCGCGCCAAACGCAACCGCTGACCCGAGGACAAGCGCGCCAATGGATAGAGACGTGGATGGCCTTTCCCATGGCAGCGGTGGACGGGGCTCTGGTGCTGGCCGCAGTCGAGATTGGCGAGCGCTTCCAACTTTCTCAGTTCGACGCGCAAATCCTCGCCGCGGCGCAGCGAATGGGATGCGCGACGGTCTACTCCGAAGACCTCAATCACGGGCAGGATTACGGCGGCGTACGGGTGCTGAATCCCTTTCTGCCCGTGTCTGCGAGTTGACCGAAAGCGAAACCTTCCGCCGCTGAAATCGATGAGACTTCTTCTCCTCCTTTTCCTCGCATGGTGCGTCGCCGCCACGGCGCGGGCGGCGCCGGCCGAAATCCACGTCTTCGTGGCGTTGGCGGATAATGCGACGCAGGGGATTGCGCCGGTGCCGGCGAAGATCGGCAACGGTGATGATGCGGCGCGCAATCTTTACTGGGGGTGCGATGAGGCATTGCCGCCGGTGTTTCGGGCGAGCAAGGAGTGGAAGTTTCTGGGGCGGGAGGCGGGGCCGAAGCCGGCGATCCTCGAGCGGCTGCGGTTTGCGCACCAGAGCGGGAAGTGGCAGGTCGTGGCGGATGCTTATCGCGGGAGCGCGATCCGGGAGTGCACGGTCGATTTCTTTCAGGCGCTGACCAGCGAGGAGCCGGTGGAGCGGTTGCCGTTGGTCGCGTATCTCGGGCACGATGGGTTGATGGATTTTGCCCTGCCGGCGGAGGCGGTCACGCGGCGCGGGCCGGGGCGGCAGGCGATCGTGCTGTGTTGTATCAGCGAGCGGTTCTTTGGGCCGCATCTGGCGGCGGCAGGGGCGCGTCCGCTGCTGACCACGACGCAGTTGATGTATCCGGGCGGGTTCATCTTACGCGAGGCGCTGGCGGGGTGGACGCGCGGGGAAACGGCGGCGCAGGTTCGTCAGCGCGCGGCGGGGGCGTATGCGCGGAACCAGGGGATCTCGGGGAAGGCCGCGCTGGGGGTGTTTTCGGTGGAGGCGGAGTAACCACGGATGACGCGGATGTCACGGATAGAAGAGGGCTCTTTGGGCGATCCGCCCCTCATCCGTGACATCCGCGTAATCCGTGGTCAAAATTTCGGGCGCCTCCAAGGTGAAGGGAAGAGTGCCTGGGCCCATCTTCATGCTCTTCATGGTTTAGAAAAGAGCGGACTGGCGGTCATCAAATCCACTCGAAACAGCGGGGGGCTAAAAAAGTGGACGATTATTTTTCGGCGGTGACGTATGCCAAGCTTACTCATCGTCGGGTCTTCCTGCCAGTGGTGGCAAGTGCCTGCATTTCTCCGGGATGCGTTCAATGTGGCGCGACAGTAACGCGCAGAGTTAGGGCGTGGAGTTACTTATAGTGTCCGGCATGTTAGGGGCTGATTTAGCCCCCACTAACTGGCCGTGAAGGCGACCGCTGGCCACTCGTGGCTTAGCGTATGCTCCCATATAGGACTCAAGCGGACCCTTCGTCCCCCGGCGAGGTTCCGCGGTCAGAAAATCCATAACCCCCCTATTTGTCATGATCTCGCTCCCCACGAGTTCCTCCCTCGTGCGTGCGCTGCTGCTCTTCGCTGCCGCCACGCTTTCCACCTCCCTATTGGTATCTGTCGCGCAGGGCGCGACTTACTACGTCGATTCCGGCGCCGCTGGCGATGATGCCAATCCCGGCACATCCTCCGCGGCCCCGTGGAGATCGCTCGCCAAGGTCAACAGCCGGACGTTTTACGCGGGCGACCAAATCCTCCTGAAGCGCGGCGGTGCGTGGACGGGACAGCTCTGGCCCAAAGGTTCGGGCACGGCGAGCAGCGCGATCGTGCTGGACGCCTACGGCACGGGCGAACTGCCGATCATCGACGGCGGAGGACTGATTCCCGACCAACAGGGGGTCGTTTATCTCTACAACCAGGAATACTGGACGATCCAGAATTTGGAAGTGACGGATGGCGCGGCGGATAACGGCCGGTTTCGCTCCGGCATCATGATCACCAATACGCGCGGAGGATTGCGGAGCGGATTCACGGTGGCGTTCAATTCCGTCCACGACGTGTTGGGTGCGGTCCTCGATCGCGGGGACAGCATTGATCCTCACCACTATGGCGGGATTTCATTCTATGCGAGCGGTAGCGCCGACTCCTTCGCCAATGTCACGATCACCGAAAACACGGTGACCCGTTGCAATCGAGTCGGCATTGTCTTTTGGGATAACAGCTTCCAACCCCGGGCCAACGCCAGCGCCGGGGTGGTCATCAGCCAAAACGTCGTCTCCTATTCGGGAGGAGATAACATTCTGCTCTTCGGCACCAACAATGGGTTGATCGATCACAACGTCGGGGCTTTCGCGACCGACAGTCCGGCCCTGCGGGTGAGCAATCAATACAGCGCGGGCATCTGGCCGACGCGGTCGTACGACAGCACCGTGCAGTACAACGAATCGTACGCGACCCAATACAGCGGGGATGGCGAAGGGTTCGATGCGGACGTGCTCCAGCAGGGGGCGATCTTTCAATACAACTACAGCCATGACAACGCGGGTGGCGGCATCCTGATGATGCATGACGTCACTTTCCAGCCCGGACAACCAGCGGACACGTTCGATATCACCGTGCGGGATTGCATTTTTCAAAATGAAAATGGCTGGGGGGTGTTTGCCTTCACCGACCTGGGCACGCCGCTACGGACGAAGATTTACAACAATACCATCTACCAGGACTCCCACGCCACCGCCGCCATCATCAGCAACTACACCAACCAGTCCTACAAAGTGACCGGGCATTCTGATATCATCTTCCAGAATAACATCGTCCACATAATGAACGGGGTGCCGTGGTATCCACCGGACAGCACGGGAATGTATAACGCGAATACCATTTACGGGACACACACCGCGCGCGAACCCGGCGGGACGAACAAGAGCACGGCGGATCCGCTACTGGTGAGCCCGGGCTCCGGGCAGGTCGGGCTCAACACCGTGGACGGCTACAAGCTGCGCACCGGCTCGCCCGCGCTGGGCAAAGGCGTGCTCGTGCGGGAAAGCTACGGGCCGCACCATGGGAATGGCGGCCTGGATTACTGGGGGAATGCCGTCTCCCCGACGACGGCCCCGAACCGGGGCGCCTACAACGGCCCGGGCATTGCCGGCGGGGTCAGCGGGACCAGCGGGACCGGCCTGGCCAACCCGGGCTTTGAAACGGGCTCGCTGGCCCCCTGGCAAAACAGCGGGCAGGCGACGGTCGTGCAAGACAATGCCCATGCCGGAATCTATGCGGCCAAGATCGGCAACTCCTACTCCGGGATCGCGAAGAACGTGACCGGGCTGGCCGGGAACACCACCTACACCCTGACAGCGTGGATCAAAAACGCCCAACCGGGCGACGTGACCTATCTGGGAGTGAAGAACTATGGCGGGAGCGAGGTGAACGTCAATACCACGTCTGCGCAGTACACCGAATTGAATATTAGTTTCACCACCGGGCCAGCCGTTACCAGCGCGCTCATCTATGTCTGGAAAAATGACGGCACCGCCGCCAGTTATGCGGATGATATCTCGCTGTCGAGTTACATTCCGAACCCCGGTTTCGAGACCGGCCAACTGGCGCCGTGGAACACTGCGACCCATGCGGTGGTGGTGGCCAACAATGCCTACGATGGCAACTACGCGCTGCAGACGGGCCCTTCTTATTCCGGAGCGGACATGGTGGTGACGGGCCTGACGCCGAGGACCAGATACACGCTGACGGCGTGGGTGAAAAACGCCGCGCCGGGGAACCTGACCTTCCTGGGCGTGAAGTCCTATGGCGGGACGGAAACAAACCTGGGCACCACGGCCACGAGCTACACCCTGTTGACGGTGACTTTTACCACGGGGAATAACAATACCACCGCCGATATCTACGTCTGGAAAAACACCGGCAATGCCGCTGCTTTCGCCGACAATTTCAACCTGATCGAAAACTGAGATGACACGCAAATTCCGACGGGTGCTGAGCCGCGCCCTGGGCGGCGTGCTCGGCTGGTTGGTGGCCGCGGAGGTGCCTCCCGGGCGGGCGGCCGGGGAGGAGATGGCCATCGTCGCGAAGGTCGACGGGGAGCCGGTCGAACTCGGTGAGTTTTGGCTGCACCTCAACGCGCAGCGCGCCGGCGTCTATGCGCATTTTCAAAGCCGGACCCGGGTGGAGGATACCGACCGTTTCTGGCAGACGAAATATGACGGAGTTACCCCGGCGGATTTTCTGAAGGCGAAGACGTTGCAGGTTTTGAAGGAGATCAAGGTCCAGCAAAGCGCGGCGCGGCGGGCAGGCATCGTGGACGACGCCCGCTACGCGGCGTTTCGCCGGCGGTGGGAGGCGGAAAATGCCCGCCGGGCGGCGGCGCCGCGGACAGGAGACGTCATCTACGGCCCCAAGCATCTCAGCGAGTGGGTGTTTTATAACGAGGAAATGGCGCGGCTGGTGCGACTGCTGAAGCGGGACGCAGAGGACAAGACGTTACAGGTGAGCGAGGATGAGGTGCGGCAATACTACGAGCGCCATAAGAACGAGCGGTATCACGCGCGCGAGGGTGGCTTCGTGTCCTACGAGGTCCTGGCATCGGCGGTGCGGCGCGATTGCGTGGAGGAGAAGTACCGCGCGATGGTCGAGGAACTGGTCGCGCGAGCGGAGGTAGTGGTGAACCGAAGCGTTTACGAAGGGATCGACCCGACCGTGCAGCGAAGGCCAGGGGTGGTGAGTCCGCAGGCAGCTTCGCACGGAGCGGCAGCGCCGTCCCCAACGCCCGCCCGCCTGCGACCCGCTTATGCCAGATCCGACAGCGCCTTGTCGGCGTCGCCGAAGTGGTCGGTCTTGAGGCCCATGCGATCCATCAGCGCCATGTGCAGGCGGCAGAGTTTGCGGTTCTCGTCGCCGGAATAGTCGAGCAGGCGGCCACCCTTGATGGTGCCGCCGCCGCCGCCGGCGAGGAGCACGGGGAGCTGGCGGGAATCGTGGGCGTTGCCGTCGAAGAGGCTGGACGTGAACATGATCATGCTGTTGTCCAGCAGGGTGCGTTCGCCTTCATTGGTGGCGGCCATCTTTTGCAAGGCTTCGGCCCAGAGCACCATGTGGTGTTCGTTGACCTTCTGGTACTGCTCGAGGCGCCCGGCGTCGTTGGCGTGATGCGAGAGTTCGTGGATGCCGCCTTTCACGCCCTCGAGGCCGAAGTTCATGTTCGAGAGATCATTGTTCAGCATGAACGTGGCGACGCGCGTGCGGTCCATCTGGAAGGCGAGCACCATGATGTCGAACATGAGCCGCAGATGTTCGTCGGGCTTGGACGGGATGCCCGCGGCGGGCCGCGGGAAGGTGGGCGCTTTCACCGTAGGCTGCCAGCCGGTGCCGCCGGTGTTGGTCTTGCTGAATTCCGCGGCGCGCTCGATGCGGTCCTCGAGCTCGCGGACGGAGGTGAGATATTCGTCGAGTTTGTGGACGTCGTGCTTGCTCAAGCGCGTGCGCAGGGATTTGGCGTCGTCGTTCACGAGATCGAGCACGCTCTTGTCGCGCTTGCGCTGCGAACCGTCGTCGAAAAGCTGGTCGAAGGCCTGCTGGGGATAGATCTCCTTGGGCGCGGGCGAGGTCGGGCTGCTCCACGAAAGGTAGGCGGAGTAAATGGAAGTGTAGCCGGAGTCGGTGCTGTAATTCGGCCCCTCGGTGCCAAGCACGATGCTGGACATGGGCGTGTGCTTGCCGGTCTCGGCGGCGACGAGCTGATCCATGGTGGTGCCGACCTGCACGTCCGTCGTGGTCTGCTTCACCGTGAGGCCGGAAAGCAGATTCATCTTTGGATAATGTCCGCCGGGGCCGGCGACAGTGGTGGGATTCCACAGGCCTTTGCAGACGAGGAGCTTGTCCTTGAGCG
>NZ_JBDUCX010000265.1:0-9016 GCF_040003245.1 Chthoniobacter sp. | reverse complement strand
TGTCGCCGAGTTCGACGCCCATCGGGTCGTTGGATTTTTCGGCGTGGCCGGTGCGGGAGATGACGGTGATGACCTCGGGAAACTTCATCAGCGCGGCCTCGACGCGCGTCGCCATTTCCGCCGATTGGGCCACGGAGATGCTGGGCAGGCGGGCGACGGAGACGAGCACGGAGCCTTCCTCCAGCGGCGGGAGGAACTCCGTGCCGATGCGTGGCACGAAGGCGAAGGCCCCACCGAGGGCGAGCAAAGCCGCGAGCACGACGAAGACGGGATGCCGCACGCAGGGCTGGAGGAAGAAGAGGTAGGCGCCTTTCAGCCAGCGAATGTGAATGGGGTCCTGCGCGTGGGGCGATTGCCGGAGCAGGAGCGTGCAAAGCATCGGCACGAAGGTGAGCGAAAGAATGAGCGAGCCGAGCAGCGCGAAGGCGATCGTGAAGGCGAGCGGCGCGAACATTTTCCCCTCGAAGCCCTCGAGCGTGAGCAGCGGCAGGAAGACGATGATGATGATGAAAATACCGAACACCACCGGACGGCCGACTTCCTTGGCGGCGTAGAGCACGGTCTCGAGCTTGTTGGCGTGCGCATGTGCTTTGGTCTGGCCGGGCTTTTCCGTGAGGTGACGGTGAATATTTTCCACCATGACGACTGCCCCGTCGGCCATCATGCCGATGCCGATGGCGAGGCCACCGAGGGACATGAGATTCGCGCTGAGCCCGTACCAGCGCATCATGATGAAGGCGAAGAGCGCGGCGAGCGGCAGGACGAGCGTTACGATGAGGGCGCTGCGCACGTCGGCCAGCAGGATGACGAGCATGATGAAGACGAAGACCGCGCCTTCCTGGAGCGCTTTGGTGACGGTGTGGATCGCGGTCTTCACGAGGTCGGTGCGGTCGTAGTAGGGAACGAGCTCCACGCCCGTTGGCAGCGCCTTGGACAGCGCGGGCAGCTTTTCTTTCAAGGCATTGACGACATCGCGGCCGCTCGCGCCCTTGAGCATCTGCACGATCCCGCAGACCACTTCGCCTTTGCCGTCGGCGGTGACGACGCCCTGGCGCAGTTCCGAGCCAATCTTCACCTCCGCGAGATCGCGGACGAAGATAGGCGTGTGTTCGTGCGTGGCGACGATGATGTTGCCGATGTCACTCTCGTCCTTAACGAGGCCGAGTCCCTGCACGATGTATTGCTCCGAGCCGTGCTCGATGAAGTTGCCGTTGGCGTTGGCATTGTTCTTTTGCAGCGCCTCGAAAAGCTGTTGCAGCGAAATGCCGAAGGAGGTGAGCCGGTCGGGATTGACGATGACCTGGAACTGTTTCACCCGCCCGCCGAAGGAACTCACCTCGGCCACGCCCGGCACGGTGCGCAGCAGCGGACGCACGACGTAATCCTGGAGCGTGCGCAGTTCCGTGGCGTCGATCTTCGGGTCTTTGCTGACCAGCGTGTATTGAAAGACTTCGCCCAGTCCGGTGGTGATCGGGCCGAGCTCGACGTCGGTGCCCGGCGGCAGCTCGCCGCGCACGCTCTGCATCCGCTCAAAGACCAACTGCCGCGCGAAGTAGTCGTCCACGCCGTCCTCGAAGACGACGGTGATCATGCTCAGGCCGATCTTCGAGACGGAACGCACCTCGACCATGCGGGGCAGGCCGCCCATCTCGATCTCGATCGGGCGCGTGATGAGCTTCTCGACTTCCAGCGGTGACATGCCGCCGGCGCTCGCCAGGACCTGGACCTGCACGGTGGTCACATCGGGGAAGGCGTCGATGGGAATGCGCTGCCAGGCCATCACGCCAAAGGTGGCGAGCAGCACCGCGCCGATGAATACCAGCATGCGCTGGCGGACGGAGAATTCGAGGATGCGGTTGATCATCTTAGTCAGCCTCCATTTCGCTCTTCAGCATCTCGGATTTCAGGACGAAGCTGCCGTCGGTCACTACCTTCTCGCCGGCCTTCACGCCCTCGATCACCTGCACATGTCCCTGTTGCGCCAGGCCGAGCTTCACGACGCGCTTCTCGAATTTTCCCGGCTCCAATTCGACGAAGACGATCTGGCCGTCTTCGACGCTTTGCAGCGCATGGTCGGAGATGACGAGCACGTCTTTCGTCACCGTGGTGACGATGGCGACGTCGGCAAACATCCCCGGCTTCAATCGTCCGTCGGCGTTGTTTACCTCGATCCGGACCTCCACGGTGCGCGACTGATCCTCGACCTTGTTGCCCAGCCGAACCACTTTGCCGCGAAAGGTTTCCTCGGGATACGCGACCACCGTGAAGCTGGCATCCTGGCCAAGCTTCACCGCCGCGATGTCGCGCTCCTTGATCTCCGCGAGCACCCACAGATCCGTTGGGTCGCTGATGACATAGACCGCGCTGGTCTTGTCCACGAGTTCGCCCACGGCTTGATTGCGCTCCGTCACGACGCCATCGATCGGTGCCTTGAGTTCGAGCGGCTTGCCGATCAGCTCCGGCACTTGCACGAGCGCGAGCACGTCACCGGTTTTCACCGGATCGTTGATGTCCGCGTTGAGCTTCGCGATGCGACCGTCGAGCGTGCTAGCGACTTTGGCGGTCTTGTTCATGTTCGGGCTCACGCGGCCCGCAGCCTTGAGCGTGATGTCGAGGTCGCCCGTCGCAGCCACCTCGGTTTTCAAGTCGACGTGTTCGAGTTGCTCCTTGGTCAGCGTAACGATCTTGTCGTCCTGCTTTTCGGCGGGCGCTTCTTTTTCGGCTGCGTCTTCCTTTTTGCTGCAGCCGGCGAGCGTGAAGGCCGCGACCGCGAGCACGATTGTGCATTTGATGAGAGAGGATTTCATGAGAGAGGGAGTCAGGGTTTCCGGGTGTCGAGCGGGACACCGACGGCCGATTCGAGTTCGGCGTGGCTGGCGGCGATTTTGGCGAGGGCCTCGTAGTAATCGCTGAGCGTGTCGAAATAGGTGCGCTTGGCGTCGAGGTAGATGATGAGGGTGGTCGAGCTTTGCGTGTAGCCCTGCTCGGCTTGGGCGACGAAGGCTCGCAATTGCCGGAGCAGTTCCGGGGTGTAGAGGGCGGCCGCTTCCTTCGCGACTTGCAGACTCGACGCGGCGACCGTGACCTCGCCCGCGATTTCGGCGCGGGTCTTGTCGATTTCCGCCAGCGCCTTTCGCTGCTCGGCTGTCGCCTTTTCGATCTCCCCCTTCTTGTGATCCCACAGCGGCAAAGGGAGGGAAAAGCCGAGGCCGATGGTCTGTTCGGTGTCGGTGTATTCGAGCTGCGGCCCGATTTTCAGATCCGGCTTCCGGCTGAGCCGCGCGGACGAGAGATTCAGCCCAGCGAGGTCGCCTTCGCGAATCTGCGCGCGCAGGCTTGGGTTACGTGCCAGAGCCAGGGCCACGTAATCGCGCGCCGTGCCCGGCGGCGGGAGAGTCTCCAGCGAACCGGTGATTTCCAGCGGCGCGGAGGGATTGCGATCCATGAGCGCATTCAACATCACCCGCGACGCGATGACCTCGCCCCGCGCCTGTTGCAGCGCCTTGGTCGCGGCGATGAGTTCGGCCTGGCTTTTGAGCGTCTCGAAATCCGAAGCGTAACCGCTCTCCGCGCGCTTCCGCGCCGACGCCACGAACACCCGGGCGGACTCGGCCTGCTCCGTGCGCAGTCCGATGACCTGCTGGGCGGCGAGCATCTGGTAGAATGCCTTCCGGACCTTGGCCGCAAGTTGGAAGCGGAAGCCTTCGAGCGCCAGTTGGCGCAGCTCCACGTTGCGCTGCGCGATGGCGATCTCGAGCTGGCGTTTGCCGGGAAACTTAATTGTCTGGTTCAACTCGAAGTAGCCGTGAAAGACGGTTCGACGCTCGCCATCTTCCCGGATGATCCGGGAGCCCGGGGCGAGAATGACATCGGGGTTTTCCCAAGTCCGGGCGGTCGTGACGCCGGCTTTCGCCCCTCCGATTTGCGCTTCAAAGACACGGAGTTCTGGATTCTGGCGCTGAGCTGTGGAGATGGCTTCGCCAAGGCTCATCCGGGATTTTCCGGAAGGGTCGGCCGCGTGTATGGGTGACCAGGCAGCCGCGGTGAGGATGAAAATGAAGATGGATTTTGAGGTCATTCAAAGGAGTGGTGTTGCGGGAATTGCGACCGCGCGAAGACGCGGAACAACGAGGCCACGGCGAAGGCCGTGCAGCGGAGAAAGCCAACGCGGAGAAAATCGCCGCCCCACCAGGGCGCGACGATCCGCGTCAGCCGTTAAGCGAGCTGAGGCGGATAATCGATGCCCTGCGGCACCGTATCCGGCGGGAATTCACCCGGCATCCGCACGGCCGGCAACACCAACCCCAAAGCCGGCAACCGCACCGGCGCGGCAGAGACATTCGAGAAAATCTGATGACACAAGCACTGGCACCCGTCGTCGCTGGTGGACGCCGCGTTCCCATTGCCGGTCTGTTCCTGCTGCTGCTCATGCGCGCAACAGGTGTCCGTCACGGCATGCGCATATCCCGTGAGCACGAGGAGCGACACGATCGCGATGAGCAACGTTGAGCGCAGGAAGTTCAAGAAGGGGCTTCGATAGTGCGGGGCCGCAGCGGCGTCAAGCGGCGGGATTGAAAATGTGCACCAAGTCCCGTCCACGTCGAAGCCCTCAACGGAGGACGTCGTCCCCGCGCTCACAAGCCGTTACCCTTCAGGATCGGCTGACCAATCGCCAAAAGCAAACCGATGGCGACAAAGATGCCGAACGGAACGATCAACGTCAGGAAGACGAATGGCCAATATGGCATATGCTTGCGTGCGCGATTTGCCCAAAGAGACGATCCGAAGAAGGGCGGTCCCACAGTGAGGAAGAACCACAGGATAATATAGGGCGGTTTCAAACGCTCGCAGGCAAAACCCCATGCGATGAAATAGACCGGGAACAGCCAGGTGGGGACGATGTATCGCGCGTACGCTTTTGCGTAAAAAGAAAGCGATTGCGACGGCGGGGAGTTATTCATTGCTGCCTGGCGCCCTCAAGCTCCGCGCCCGGAGGACGGGTCGCCAAAGGTATGGTAAAGCGTTGCGGTTGAGTCGGGACAGACGCTCATGAGCGATGGAAAAAGCGGCGCGCTCCGACAATTGCAGCGAGCAAAACCAGAGCCACAAGGGTACCAACGCCGATGTAAATAGATGTGCCGCCAGACGGAAGCGCAAACAGGATGGAGCCGAAAAACAGCGGAACGATCAAAAGCGCGCAAGCCATGAGGAGAATTAGTGCGAGAATGATCGATCGGGAACGCATGTGTTTTCAGTGGCCGTCGTCAACAATGATGCTGATCATCGGGAAGAGGACGTTTGCGGAGGAGGAAGCCGGACGGAGTCCTTGGAACTCGGCGAAATAGGATGCGGCTCGCTGCTCATCTGACATGACGACGTCGTAGAAATGTGCGGCGCCCTCGTGTGCCTCGACGGAGGATGGATCAACCGCGATGGCGCGTAGGTAACATGCTCCGGCATCATCGAGCGAGTATGGGCACGACGCGGCTGCAAGCTGGATGAGGTCACCCCGCATACACCAGAGCTTCGGGGAATCGGGAAAGGCACGAACGGCATCGTCCGCGAGTGCGATCGCCTCCGGCGTTGTCTCAGACTCGCAGGGCCAACACGCATACAATGCGGAGATGTATTCGCTCTCGTTCACAAGGGTGGGCAGTAACCTAACGACCCGAAGCTCAGCGACACAAGTCGTGATGGCGGAGAGTGTGTCCCAAAAGGACCACATCTCTTCTGCGAATCAACAAAGGATGCGACCGGAGGCCGGGACGGTTGGAGTGTCCGCTGGGGGGGTAGACCCCGGGTGGTCGCTCGCAGACTCGCTCGACCCGGGGCTAATCTCCTGTGGTCCCTTCGGGACCCTATCTCAGAGAGAATGGGCAGGAGTGGATTCGAACCACTGAAGGCGTAAGCCAGCGGATTTACAGTCCGCCCCGTTTCAAGACAATTACAGAGGACATACGTGATTTTTGTGGTGCGAGTGTCAATAAAGTGTCAAAAGTCTCGGATGAAGGCAAATGCCTGGCCGTTAATCAGGAAAAGAAAGAACCCCGGCGGGTCATTCGCTTGGATGGTGGACTGCGGAATGGTGAACGGAAAGCGAACCAGGTATATCTTCGCCTCCAAGCAGGCAGCGGACACCAAAGGCCAGCAACTTCGAGTGCAGCGGGTGAACGAAGGCAAGAGCGCCCTATCCATCAGCGCCCCGGATCGGATCGACGCGGAAGCCGCCCTCGCGATCCTGAAACCACTGGGTAAAACCCTTCGAGAAGCAGCAGAGTTCTTTTCGCTACATGTCGAAATTGTAGATCGCAAGATGCTGATCGAGGAGCTCGTCCGCGAACTCTTGGAAAATAAGAAGCGAGATGGAGCCAGTTATCGATATTTGAAGGATCTCAAAACAAGACTGGGCATCTTTGCAGCGGCCTTTCCGGCACATGAGGTAATCGCATTTTCCTCGGCGCAGCTTGATGACTGGCTGCGCGCCCTTCCAGTCGGCGGCGTCACCCGCAACAACTACCGCCGTTTGCTCGGCGTCCTGTTCAATTACGCGCTCAATCGAGGCTATCGACTGACGAACCCAGTAAAGGCCACCAGCCGGGCCAAAGAAATCGATAAACCGCCGGGCATTTTGCTCGTCGACCAATCGGAGCGTCTTCTGGAATCCGCTACACCGGATATAGTCCCAGCGCTCGCGCTTGGCCTTTTTGCCGGTCTTCGCCCAGAATCTGAAGTGTGGAAACTAGATTGGAGCAGCATTGATTTTGAGAGCCGACTGATCGACGTGGCTGCCGATAGAACGAAAACGGCAAAAAAGAGATTCGTGAAAATCGCAGACAACCTCGTCCAATGGTTGCTTCCCTTCTATCAGAAATCGGGACCGATTTCTCCCGTCGGCGATGCATACTTCACGCGCCTGCAAAAGGCGAGAACTGCTGCTAAAATTCACTCATGGCCCGCTGACTGCCTGCGCCACACTTTCGGTTCAATGCACTACGCTCACCACCAAAACCTAGGTGAGTCTATGGCCGAGATGGGCCACACCAACCCTCAGACATTCTTGAAACACTATCGGGAGCGCGTGAAACCCAAGGACGCCGCCCGATACTGGCAAATCTTGCCCCCCAGCGCACCTGGGAAGGTGGTGCCAATGGTGGCCGCGCCGGGCACCTGAAGCGCGTCGACGCACTGTACCAGCGGCCGCGATTTCACGAATAATGGATACCCGGGTGAGGACGAACCTCAATTCCTTCCTCATTCGTCGAACTGGTCTAATTCTTTCCGAGCATCATCGTCCTCGAATACGTCGTCGCACAAGGATTCTGCCGCCTCATCTACCTGACACTTCAGATTAAAGCGCTCGAACGTGCGCGCCGTGAGAAACTTGCGCAAATAGGCCTTCCATAGGTGGATCAACTCGCTTTTCTTTCGCACCACGATCGCTGACGGCTGCCGCCCACTCATTACGAGCCGTTGCGCATTCTCGACGGCGTTGCGCAATATCCGACTGGCCCTTTCCTTCAACAAGTCAACGGTTGTAAAGGCTAGATCCCTCAATTCATCTTCGTTTTCCTTCCACGATGTTCGGCATTCAGCGCTCAGCAAATTGCGTAGCAGTTCAGGATTCTTGTAGCTGGTCGATAGCCAGTCAGCATACGCTTTTCCATAAAGATTCTTCCACTCATCGGCAGCAGGAACCAGTGATGCCCAGTGGTGTTCGCTCACTCCTCTTAACAGGAAGTCGGCATCTAATCCGACCAAAGTTTTATATAGCGTAGGCGTTCCCGAATAGCCTGGATAGCGATGCGTCGCCTTGTCCTGGATCACTCCATTGTCGCTCATCGCCCGGCTTGGAATTCTGCAGTGGGATAATCTCCGCTTCGTCACCTCTGACAGATCTTTTGCGGCAAGTTCTTCCTCTGTGAAATAGAACTGCGGTTCGAACCGTCGCTTACCCCCGGATAAAAACTCACCAGTCGATTGAACTCCTTCCCATTTTCGCTGCAACTGCTTTTGCACGAGTCCCAAAAAGGCGATACGATCGCCGTAAGCATTCCTCCTGAACGCCTTGATGATGGCGTAGAGAATAGGCTCGAAGCAAAAGACTAGGAATTCCTCCCCTGATTCCACAATTACGTCCGCGATCCTCTTGGCTTTCAGCATCTCCTCACCGTAACGTAGAAGCTGATCGAGCGAAACATTCGGAGGATGCATCGCAAAACACAATGGCACTGAGATGACGGCAGCACTGCCGTCGGTCGCCTCACCGGATCGACGAATCACCTTCAGGCCTACGTTTTCAACCACTTTGTCTGGCAGGGTCATCGCTCGCCGCTGCTCCTTCGAGGGGCGGACACAGTATTCAAACCTGGTGGCACTTGAATGCTGCTTTAGTTGATCCCGGAGCATGCTCTCCAGCTTCGAAGTGGATCCCTTGTAGCGGACGAAGTCTTCCGAAACTGGCGTCTGTGGGATGGGCGTGTAGGTGATAATTGCTCCCTGTATGCCCTCCAGATTTCCCGGAGAGACGGCAACTCCGGGGCGCAGCGTCAAAGTATCGATCGGGAATTTGTCCGAAAATCCAAGTTTGCTTCGACATCGGGACGAAAGCCGAACCAGAAAACCAAACGCGGCGTAAGCGCAATTCTCAGCAAGACGCCTCAGGAGCACACGATTGACGTCCCGCACATCCCACTGCCATTCAAATCGCTCCTCTGCGGTTTTTGGATTCCAGATCTGAACCGATGCTAGAAACGCCAATTGATCCATCGGAAAAAGGCCGATTATCGGAAGGTGAAGGCGAAGCGACACGATCTTCTTCGACAGGCGGCAGAGAAACTCCTCCGAGTCAAAGTGGATCACGGTGCATCTTCTTTCTCCCACAAGGCGCTTTTCGAACCCGGACAGAACCTCGTGTTCCCCTGCCTGGAGGCTGAAGAAGTGCCAGCCTTTCAACAGATCCTTGTGCATACTCGGCGCCTCGGTCTTTCCACCAGCCGGATCACGGTGAAGGCCTCGC
>NZ_JBDUCX010000068.1:0-29027 GCF_040003245.1 Chthoniobacter sp. | reverse complement strand
AAATGCTCGGCGATGAAAGCGACGCGCAGGACATCGCGCAGCAGGTCTTCGTGCGTGTTTGGAAAAGCGCGCCGCGCTGGCAGCCGACGGCGAAAGTCACGACGTGGCTTTTCAAGATCACGCGCAACCTCGTCTTCAACGAACTGCGCCGCCGCAAGCGTCACCCCGCCCTCTCCCTCGACGCTGTCACCGAGGACGACCGCCCCATGCAGGCGCCCGACCCCAACACCAAGTCCCCCGACGACGTGTTGCTCGGCGACGAAATGCAAAACGCCATCCAAAAAGCCATCGACGAGCTCCCCGAGATCCAGCGCATGGCCATCGTCCTCCGGCGCTACGACGACATCCCGTATGAAGACATCGGCGAGATCCTCGGCCTGAGCGTCCCGGCCGTGAAGAGCGTCCTCTTCCGCGCCCGCACAGAACTGCGCGAGAAGCTGAAGCGTTACCTGGACACGTAGGGCGTTCTTGCCGCCTGCCGCCGCTTCGGCTACGAAAGAAAGCGGCCACCCACTTCCCCCCCGGCCCATGCGCATCGCCCACTGCCAATTTGAATCCTGGTGCGGAGAGTTCGATCACAATCTCCAGCGCTTCGAGGAAGGCCTCAAGAAAGCCGGGGAGGAGCGCGCCGCTGTCGTCTCCTTCCCCGAATGCTTTCTCACCGGCTATCCGGACAATGAGCCGGAAGCGCGCCGGGGCGCTTTCGCGGTGGACTCGGAAAAGATGGCGCGCGTGCTCGACATCACCAGCCGCCACGAACCGCTCACCATCGTGGGCTTCAATGAGGCGCGCGGCACCGATCTATACAACACCGCGGCTGTCGCTCATCGCGGTCATCTGCTGGGAGTCTACAGCAAGTGCGCGGCGTACATGCCCTTTCACAAACAGGGCCGGACTTTCCCGGTCTTCGAGCATCAGGGAGTGAAATTCGGCGTCCTGATTTGTGCGGACGGCGGCTACATCGAACCAGCCCGCATCCTCGCGCTGAAGGGTGCGCGCCTCATTTTCGCCCCGCACTTCAACGCCATCACCCCGGCCGGACTGCTCAGTCATTTCGCCAAGGTGCGTTCCGATCACATCGCGCGCGCCGTGGAAAACAGCGTCTACTTTGTCCGGGCCAACAACGTCGTCCTCGATGCCAGGAAGAGCGGCATGACGCGCCACCCGGAGAGCATCGGCTACGGGGACAGTTATATCATGGATCCGGGCGGCGAGATCGTCGTCCGCAGCCGCCGCCTTGAAGAGGATTTCATCTTCGCGGATGTCGATACCACGAAAGGACCCGACAAAGCCTGGGGCCTGAGCAAGTCGGCGTGGAGCCATCGTGAATTTCACACCTTGCTGGCCGAGGCGGCGGCGACCGCCCCGGAAGCGAACCACTAGACCATGCACCGCGCGCATCTCTTCGGCGTCACCACGGCCTGCCTGCTCGCGTGTCTACCAGGATCAGCATCCGGCGGCACGGTTCCGCCGGAGCCGGTCGAGATCGGTCACGAGTCGCAGTTCGTTCACGACCTCTACATCGTGGACACCACGTGGGGCCTGAAACCCAAGGGCGAGCCGGTGAAGCGCGTGTTGCATCAACCGACGAAGCATTCGGCGAATCCGTTGATCACCGGCGACGACCCCAGCCACCTTTGGGTGCTGCGTGAAGACGATGGGCGGTTCCGCATGTGGTATCAGGCGAACGTGAAAAACGGGGAGGAGAGCAAACTGAAGGGGAACTACTCCGTCACAGTTGCCTATGCTGAATCCGCGGACGGCGTGCACTGGGACAAGCCGGCACTCGATCTTTTTCCAGACGCCGAGCAGTCCAACCTCCCACACAACGCGGTGATCCATCACGTCGAATTCCCACGGTGTGACGCGAGTGCGCCGCAGATTCTCGAGGTGCCGGAAAAGGACCGCCACGGCTTCCGCTACGTGATGGTTTATACCATGAGCACGGTGCCGCTGAACGGCATTCGCATCGTCGGCTCGCAGGATGGCATCCACTGGGACGCCGCCAGCGACCGGCGCATCGCCCGCCTCTCCAGCGACACGCACAACACCGTGCACTACGACACCGCGCATGACGAATACGTGATGTTCTGCCGGTCGAAGAACATCTACCGCGCCCCCGGCCAGACGAAGGAAATGATCGACAGCGGCGAATCGCGCCGCGGCATGTCACGCATGAGCAGCAAGGACCTGTGGACCGAATGGAACGTCCGCCCGCAGACCATCCTCATGCCCGACGAACGCGACGCCGATCTGGGCTACAATTACTTCATGGCCATGCCCGTTCATCGCCACGCCGGGGTCTGGTGGGGCCTGCTCGCTCCATTCCAGTGGAACGACCTCTACGCCAGCGAAATCGCCTGGAGCCGTGACGGCTGGAACTTCGAGCGACTGCCCGCGCGCCAGCACCTCATCGAGTTCGGCCCCGAAGGCGCGTGGGATCACTCGATGGTCGTGTGCAGCCCGCGCTGGGTTGAGGTGGGCGACGAATGGTGGCTTTACTACGCCGGTTTCGACGGCGCGCACGGCGATGCGCTGGCGCGCAAGGGTGCCATCGGCCTCGCCACGATGCGCAAGGAAGGCTTCGTCTCCCAGCATGGCCCGGCAACCGGTGGTGTGGTCTGCACCCGCGCGTTGCGGTGGCCCGGTGGCCCTCTGCTGGTCAATGCCGACGCGCATTCGGGCGAGCTGCGCGTGCGCGTGTCCGACGAGTTGCGCAAACCCATCCCGAGCTTCAACTACGACGACATGCCCGCCTTCACAGGCAACAATGTGGCGCAAGAAGTGACCTGGAAAGGCGGCTCGCTCGCGACGCTCAAAGACAGAGTCATCCGCCTGGAGTTCCAGCTCAAGAATGCGGACCTCTACACCTTTCGCGCGGCCGAAGAAAAGTGATGACATCGTGAATCGCTTTCCCCTAGCCGCCGTCGCGGGTCTGTTCATCATCGCGACTATCACGCACGCGGCCACCGCGCACCCGAATGTCGTCTTCATCCTCGCCGACAACCAGGGCGCCTGGCAGCTCGGCTGTTACGGCAATCCCGATATTCGCACGCCGAACATCGACCGGCTCGCCAAGGAGGGCATTCGCTTCACCCGCGCGCTGAGCAGCAACCCCGTCTGCTCACCCACCCGCGCCACCTTTCTCACCGGCCTCATCCCATCCCAGCACGGAATTCACTCCTTCCTCGAGCCGAAGGTCCTCATGGGTCCGCAGGCCTATGACGCCCTGGCGGAATTCCACTCGCTCGGCAAGATCCTGCGCGAGGAAGGCTACGTCTGTGGATTGAGCGGAAAGTGGCACCTTGGGGATTGTCTCCAGCCCTCGAACGGCTTCTCATTTTGGGTCACGAAGCCCGATGGCGGCACCCGCGAATTTTACGACCAGGACGTGATCGAGAACGGCCAGGTGCGCCGCGAAGAAGGCTACACCACCGACCTGTGGACGCGGCGCGGAATCGAGTTCATCGAGCAAAACAAGGACCATCCGTTTTTCCTCTATCTCGCCTACAACGGCCCGTACAGCCTCGGCCCGCTGATGCTCAATCCGGCGCGCAATCGCCACGCGGAGTATTACGCGGACAAAGTTTTCCCGAGCTTCCCGCGCGACGCGATGCACCCGTGGCAATTCGAGAACAAAAAATTTCACAACAGCCTCACCGCCATCCGCCGCATGGCTGCGGAGACGAGCGGCGTGGACGATGGCGTCGGCGAGATCATGGCCACCTTCAAGCGACTCGGCCTCGATGAAAATACGCTCGTGATCTACGCCGCCGATCAAGGCTGGATGGGCGGCCAGAACGGCATGTGGGGCATGGGCGATCATTTCCGCCCAATCGGTGCGCACGAACTGATGATGCAAATCCCCTTCATCTTCCGGCAACCCGGCCGCATCCCCGCCGGCCAGGTCTCGAACGACATCGTCAGCAACTACGACTTCATGCCTTCCGTGCTCAGCTATCTCGGCCTCGCCGACAAAATGCCGCAGCAACCGAAGTCACCCGGCCGCGATTTTTCGCCCGTGCTGCGCGGGGAAACCATCCCATGGGACAACGTGATGTATTACGAAATGGAAACCTGCCGGGCGATTCGCACCGACCGTTGGAAATGCGTGCTGCGTCATCCCGACGGCCCGCACGAACTCTACGACATGCAGGCCGATTCCCAGGAACGCTCCAACCTCTATGGCCAGCCCGGCACCGACCCGATCCGCGCGGAGCTCACGCAGAAGCTGAATGAATTCTTCGCCCGCTACGCTGACCCGCAATACGACATTTGGAAGGGCGGGAAATCGAAGGCGAAGCGATTGGTTGAAACGCCGGCGGCAAGCGCGATCCCACCGCAAAAGTGATTTCCCTCGCTGCGCGCTCGTTCCACTACCCCAGCTTCCACCCCGGGCGATAGTCGCGCCGGAGGAAGCGCTCGGCTTCAGGCGCATTCGGGATGCGCATGTTCTTCGTATCCCACTCGATCCTTTTGCCGGCGCGGTAGGCCACATTGCCGAGGTGATTGGCCTCCGTAAGCCGTCCGCTGTAGCCGAAATGGCATGTGGTGGGCGCACCGGTCTTGCAGGCGTGCAGCCACTCCTTGTGATGGCCGAGCGAATCCGGGATGCTCGGCGCAGGTGGTGTGAAGCCGGCGAAATCTTTCTCCGGGAGCAGCACGTGTTTGCCGTAATCGGAAAGCAACATGCCTTTGTCGCCCACGAAGAGGACACCGTCATTCCATTGCGGGATCACCTTTTCCGTCCACTGCGGCGGCTTCATCTGGCCTTGATACCAGGTCACTTTCACCGGCGGCATCGTGCCGCGCGCGCCGTAGGTGTAGGCCGCGCTCATCGTCGCGGGCGCGATCTCCGCGTGCGGCGGCGGACCGCTCGCCTCAATGGTCAGCGGCGCATCGAGTTGCAGCGCCCAGAAAGGCAGATCGTTCCAGTGCGAGCCGAGGTCGCTCATCGTTCCATTGCCGAAATCCCACCAGCGATACCATTTCGGCCCGGGAAAATAGACGGTGTTGAACGGACGCGCCGGCGCGGGCCCGAGCCACAAATCCCAATTGAGCTCCGGCGGCACCGGCATTTCCTCGGCCGGCCTTTCCTGCACACTCACGACGTCCTTGTAGGCTGCGGCGTCCTCCGGCGATTGGCGGCCCCAGGTGCGATTCACCCACACGTGCGCCTCGCGCACCGGCCCAATCGCGCCGCCCTGGATGAGTTCCACCACGCGGCGGTAATTCGTCCCCGCGTGAATCTGCGTGCCCATCTGCGTCGCCACGCCGGCTGCTTTCGCCGCCTCGGTAATGATCCGCGCTTCGTGCACGTCGCGGGTCAGCGGCTTTTCGCAATACACATGCTTCTTCCGCTGCAGCGCCGGCAGCGTCGCGAAGGCATGCGTGTGTTCGGTGGTGCTCACCACCACCGCATCGTACTCCGCGTCCTTCAATTCATCGTAGAGCTTCCGGAAATCCCGAAACTGTTTCGCTCCCGGCGCCTTGGCCGCCGCCAGTTCCAGGTTCTTCGCATTCACATCGCAGAGCGCCACGATGTTCTCCTCGAGCATCTCCTTCAAGTTCGCACCGCCGCGTCCGCCGCAGCCGATGACGACGATGTTCAATTTACTCCCCGGCGATTGACTGCGCAGGATCGCCGGCATGCCAAGGGCCGCGGCGGCGGCAGTTTGCAGAAAGCGACGACGCGGGAAGGTGGGTGTGTTCATAAGTGGGGGGAGTGCTCCGAAAAGCTAGATAGTCAACAATGCCTATTTCTTTGACGGAAACGACAAAAGAATGCCGGGGCGGAAGCGCGGCTTGGGGGGGCTTGACAGTCGGGGTCAATTACTCTACTTTGCGTTAAATCGAAGGCAGACGGGGTGAATGAGGCGAAGGAAGCAGCAGGAATGGGAAGGCTGAGTTTTATCGAGATGCAAATTACTTATTCCGCAACCCCAATCGTCCAATCTCTGGAAAGAGGCACTTCCCCTCCCCTCAATCCAGAGTAATCGTGCCTGATCGTGTCTAATCGTGCCGGAAAAATTTTCCGGTCAGCCATTCACTAAAATATAAGCACTGCTAATTAAGGCATCGGACTCATTATCCTCGCACCCAAATTGCTCAGAACTGTTAATTTAGCGCAACTTTCTCGAATCTGGCCGGTTGCCTAAAACAACACAGCTTCCCAACCCCGCTACTATGAATCCAGAACAATCCTCTTTCAGTTCCGAAAAGTACATCCGTGAACATACCCCGACGCTGAGGGACATCATTTTCTCGCGCCGCGAATTTCTGGAAAAAACGGGCATGGGCTTCGGCGCCATGAGCCTCGCTTCGATCCTCGGCCTGAACATGGGTGGCTCGGCAAATGCCGCGACTGCCGCGGGCAAACCGCTTGGCCCGCTGGCGCCTAAAGCCGCTCCGAATCCGGCCAAGGCCAAGGCCGTCATCCACATTTTCGCCGAAGGCGGTCCTTCGCATGTCGATACTTGGGATCCAAAGCCGGAACTGACGAAGTATGCGGACAAGACTCTGCCCGGTCTCGATGGGCTCGCGTTCCCCTCTCCTTTCAAGTTCAACAAAAGCGGCAAGTCGGGCGTCGAGGTCAGCGAAGTGTTCCCCAAGCTCAGTGAAGTCATCGACGAAATGACGGTCATTCGCTCCCTGTGGACCGACATCCCGGCGCACGAAGTGGCCCAGCGTTTCATGAACACCGGCGCGCTCCAGATCCCGAAGCCCTCGATGGGTTCGTGGGTCGTCTACGGTCTCGGCACCGAGAACCAGAACATGCCCGGCTTCATCACCCTCGGCGGCAAACCCGAGTGGCGTCAGGCCTCGTTCCTGCCCGGCGTCTACCAAGGTTGCAACGTCAACTACTCGCAGAACATGAAGCTGGAAGAGGTGCTGCTCAATATCAGCAACCAGTTCACCGGCATGGATCGCCAGCGCCGCCAGCTCGACCTCGTGCATCAGCTCAATGATATGCACGCCAAGTCCTTGCAGAAGGACGCACAGCTCGAAGCCCGCATTGAGGCCTTCGAAATGGCGTTCAAAATGCAGACCGAGGCGACCGACGCTTTTGACATCACCAAGGAATCCGACGCTACCAAGGCGCTCTACGGCATCACCGGCGGAAACGCCGGCGGTGGCGGCAAGGGCGGCGGCGGCAACCCCTCCGACATGGGCTCGAAGCTTCTCGTCGCCCGCCGGCTCATCGAGCGCGGCGTCCGTTTCGTCCAGGTGCAGCATGGCGGCTGGGACACCCACGCCAGTGTCGAGACCGCGATCCCGCGCCAGGCCGGCGCCATGGATCAACCGGCGGCAGCGCTGATCAAGGACCTCAAGCAACGCGGCCTGCTCGACTCCACCCTCATAATCTGGGGCGGCGAATTTGGCCGCACCGTGGTGCGCGACCGCAATGGCAACGCCACCCCGGGCCGCGATCACAACGGCCGCGCGATGGTCGCGTGGATGGCCGGCGGCGGCGTCAAGGGCGGCACCACTTATGGCGCCACCGATGAATTCGGCGCCCGCGCCGCGGAGAACAAGGTGCACATCCATGACCTGCACGCCACCATCCTGGCGCTGCTCGGCTTCGATCACACCAAGCTCACCTATCGCTACAATGGCCGCGATTTCCGTTTCACCGACAATTTCGGCAACGTGATCAAAGACGTCATCGCCTAAAGTCCAAGGAGTCCCACCATGATGCATCGCCCTCTCGCCATCACCATCCTCGCGCTCAGCAGCGCCTCCGTCTTCGCGGCGGCCACCGCCGAGCCCACCAAGGAGCAGACGGAATTCTTCGAGAACAAGATCCGCCCGATCTTCAAGGAGAACTGCTACAAGTGCCACAGTTTGGAGCAAGGCAAGTCCAAGGGTGACCTCACGCTGGATACCAAGGCCGGCCTGCTCAAGGGCGGCGAGAATGGCGCCGTGGTGGTGCCGGGCGATATCGAGAAAAGCGCACTGATCAAGGCGGTGGGTTATCTCGACAAGGATCTGCAGATGCCGCCCAAGGGCGAGAAGCTGACCAATCAGCAAATCGCCGACCTCACCACGTGGGTGAAGATGGGCGCGCCCGATCCGCGCAAGGACGACGCCAAGATCGCCAGCAAACTCAGCGGCTTGACCGACAAGGCGCGCTCGCACTACGCCTATCAACCCGTCACCAAGCCGGCCCCGCCCGCGGTGAAGAACAGCGCGTGGCCCCGCACGGCGATCGACAATTTCATCCTCGCGAAACTGGAATCGAAAGGGATGATTCCTGCCGGCGACGCAACCAAGGAAACGCTCCTGCGCCGCGCGACTTACGATCTCACCGGGCTGCCGCCCACCCCGCCGGAAGTGCAGGCTTTCGTGGCCGATACTTCACCCCAAGCCTTCGCCAAGGTGGTGGACCGCCTGCTCGCTTCGCCCGCCTACGGCGAACGCTGGGGCCGCCACTGGCTCGACACCGCACGCTACTCCGACACCACCGGCGGCGACAAGAATCAGAACCGCCGCGACGACTATCGCTACGCCTACGCGTGGACTTATCGCGACTGGGTGATCAAGGCCATCAACGACGACATGCCTTACAACCAGTTCATCATCCAGCAACTGGCCGCGGATAAATTGCCGAACAATCCCGCACCGAACCTCGCCGCGCTGGGCTTCCTCACCGTCGGGGAGCGCTTCCGCAATCCGAACGACATCATCAATGACCGGATTGATACCGTGACCAAGGGCTTCCTCGGGCTCACCGTGGCCTGCGCCCGCTGCCACGATCACATGTTCGACCCGATTCCGACGAAGGATTACTACGCGCTGCATGGCGTCTTTGCCTCGACCGTGGAGCCCGCGGACAAGCCGATCATCGGCCTCCCCAGCCAGGCGCAGCTCGCCGATTACGAGCAGCAGGCGAACAAAGTCCAAAAGGACAACCGCGACCTCTATTACAGCTTCATCGACAAGAATCAGGCCGAGTTCTTCAAGAAGATCGACGGCTACCTGATGATCCAGCGCATCGCCGGTGGCTATAAGAAAAAGGGCGCGGGCGGAGAGGCGGAAAAGGAACGCATCGCCCTGCTCCAGAAGTACAATCTCGACCGGGAACTCCTGCCCGCCCTGGCCAAACACATGCGCGGCAACGACGAGACGGTCGTCGTGCCGTTCCGCAAATTCGCCGAGTTGAGCGAGTCGGAGTTTACCCAAAAGGCGCCGGAAGTGATCGCCGCGATCACCTCGGGCGGTGGCGGCAAGCGCGGCGCCGCGATCAACCCGATCGTGGTCAATGCCTTCAAGGACGCGCATCCGGCGTCGATGGAGGACGTGACCAAGATCTACAAGGACCTCTTCGCCAGCCTCGAGCCCCAGCGGAAGGCGTTTATCGCCGCCAATGCCCAGGCGATGGACGGCCATCTCAGCGGCTTTGAACCCGCGCTCGTCGAGATCTTCCAGAATCCGTTCGATATCATGCCCGCTTCCCAGTTGACGACGCAGAACCTGCGGGAATTCGGCAGCAAGCTCGGTAACAAGCTCAATGGCCAGACGCGCTTCGAGTTTTCCAAGCTCAATGAGCTCGAGCTCACCCATCCGGGCGCCCCCGCCCGCGCCATGCTCGTGGCCGATGCGCCGCAGCCGAAGAACTCCTCCGTGTTCATCCGCGGCCAGCAAGATGTGCGCGGTGACATGGTTCCCCGCCACTTCCTCGAGGTTCTTTCGCCCGACCGCAAGCCGGTGCCCTTCAAGGAAGGCAGCGGACGCCTGGAACTCGCCGAGGACATCGCCTCGAAGAGCAATCCCCTCACCGCCCGCGTCATCGTGAATCGCGTCTGGATGCATCATTTCGGCGAAGGCTTCGTGCGCACCCTCGATGATCTCGGCACGCAGAGCGAAACCCCTTCGCACCCCGAATTGTTCGATTTCCTCGCCAGCTACTTCATGGATCAAGGCTGGTCCTTGAAGAAGCTCCACAAGGCGATCATGCTCTCGCACGTCTACCAGGAAAGCTCGCAGACGAACGCCAAGTTCGAGCAGCTCGACCCGGATAATCGTCTGCTCTGGCGCGCCAACGTCCGCCGCCTCGACTTCGAGGCGTTGCGCGATTCGCTGCTCGTCATGAGCGGCAAGCTCGACCGCACCGTCGGCGGCAAGCCGGTCAACCTCACGGAGGAGCCTTACAGCTTCCGCCGCTCGGTCTACGGCTATATCGATCGGGGCAACCTGCCCGAGTTGATGCAGCAGTTCGACTTCAGCGATCCCGACATGCCCAACAGCAAGCGCGCTTCCACCACGGTGCCGCAGCAGGCGCTCTTCCTCATGAACAGCGCCATGTCCGTGGATGTCGCCCGGCACATCATGGCCCGTCCCGAGGTCACGCGCTCGACCGATGGCCTCGCCACGGCGGTCGCGCTCTACAACATCATCTTCCAGCGTAATCCGCAGCCCATCGAAATCCAGATTGCCATGCAGTTCGTGGCCAAGGAATCGAAGAATCAGCCGCAAACTTCGCCCGCCCAGGACAAGGGCAAGACCAACACCCGTCTCGCCGGGAAGAAGCAAAACGGCGGCAACAAGCGCTACGATGGCATGAAGGCCATCCAGAACGAGGGCGACATGGTGGAGCGCAAGCCGCTGACGCCATGGGAAACCTACGCGCAAGCCCTGCTCTTCTCCAACGAAGCCAGCTACGTCAACTGATCCGCTGTAGCGGTGGCCTTATGACCGCAGACTCGGGAAAAATGCGGCGGTCATAGACCGCTGCCACTCCTCTCAGTACCGCTTCATCGCTTCCTTCAACTGCAACGCATAGGACGGATTGATCTCGAAGCGTACCTCCGCGTAGTTGAGATACGTGATGGGCTCGACCGCGGGAAACACCTCGACGTAGCCGATGTCGCACAGCGCGTTGAGAATGTCGGCCACATCGGTGCCATCGATGGCCGTCTTCTCCCGGATTTCCACACCGGTGCTGCCGCTGGCGTAGTCGATGGAGCGCAAAACCGCCATCTCGCGACCGCTGAGTTTGATCTGCTTCATAGCGACATCCTACGCCAATAGGCCCAAATGTCTCGTTTCACAACTGGACAATTTTTGACGGTTCGCAACTCGCGCTTGCTCATCGTGCAGACGGTCTTAACAGTAAGACATGAGCTCGATGAACCCGACCCCCGCGAAGATCATTCAGCACTCCGAAGGGTTGGGCACGCCCTGCGCGGATACCGTGCGCAAGCGCGCCCAGGAGCTGGCGAAGATCAACGGTCACGCAGAGTTCAATGAGGAAGATTGGCGGGAGGCCAAGCGGGAGTTGCACGGCGGTCATCAGACGAATGACACGAATGGCGAGATGGAAATGACGTCCGCCATTTCCGAGCACGACATGGTGACCAGTTCCCTTGGGCACCATGTGGAAAATGTCCGGGGCGATGACCAGGACAGTGTGGGCGAGGAATTGGTGGCCGAGGGCATGGACGAGGCGGTGCACGATCAAATGCTGGCCTCCCGGCTCGAGGACAAGGAAGAAGAGGACGCCGAGGACGAGTAGCACGCACTCTCCCCTTTCCCGCCGCCGGGCATTCTGCTTTCACTAACGCGTGCCGGACGACTTCATCAGCAATACTCTCGACGCGCCCAAGACGGCGTTCGACATCTCGCTGCGTCCACCGATGTTCAGCGAGTTCGCCGGGCAGGAGAAGGTCTGCCAGCGGCTCGAGCTCATGGTGCAGGCCGCGCAACAGCGCGGAGACGTCCTCGAGCACATCCTTCTCAGCGGCCCGCCCGGGCTGGGCAAGACGACGCTGGCTTACATCCTCGCGCACGCCATGGGGGTGAACATCAAGAACACCAGCGGCCCGACCATCGAAAAGGCCGGTGACCTCGCCGGGCTCCTCACCACGCTGGAGCGCGGGGACGTGCTCTTCATCGATGAAATCCACCGTCTGCAACCGGCCATCGAGGAGTACCTTTATCCTGCGATGGAGGACTACAAACTCGACATCATCATCGACCAGGGGCCCAACGCGCGCAGCATCCCGCTCAATCTGCCGCGCTTCACGCTCATCGGGGCGACGACCCGGGCCGGCATGCTCAGCGCGCCGCTGCGTACCCGCTTCGGCATGAACTGCCGGCTCGATTATTATGTTGCCGACGAATTGCAAAAGATCGTGCTCCGCAGCGCCGGCTTGATCGGCCTCGAGATCGACGACGCCGGCGCACTGGAAGTCGCCGCCCGCAGCCGGGGCACGCCGCGCATCGCCAACAATCTCCTGCGCTGGGTCCGCGACTTCGCCCAGGTGCGCGCGGGCAATCGCGTGGACCGCGACGTGGCCGACAAGGCGCTCGAGATGCTCGACATCGACCGCGATGGCTTCGACGAAATGGACAAGCGCATCCTCGAAGCCCTCGTCCACAAGTTCGGCGGCGGCCCGGTCGGCATCAACTCGCTCGCCGTGGCCATCGGCGACGACGCCGGCACCCTGGAGGACGTGCATGAGCCGTACCTCATCATGCAAGGCTACATCAAACGCACGTCACAAGGCCGCGTTGCCATGCCGCTCGCCTATCGCAAGCTCGGCATCGCCGCCCCGAAACGGAACGGCGAACTGTTCGACTGACGTCCGTTAACTGGCGAACTGCGGGTGAGACGAGAGGCGCGCCCAATCCTCCGGGGAAATAGGTGCAATGCCCGCGCTCGTCGAGCGCAAGGGGGCGGCGTTCGTGGAGCGATGCACCCGCTTCAGCCACGCGGCATCGAGCGGCTCTTCCAGCATCGCCAGGTCATTGCTGGCGATCGTCGTCTGGTCCTTCTCGCCCGTGGCATGTCCGTGTCCCACAAAGAATCCGGCGAGCAACAGCGTGACCCGCACTGCGGTTGACCGGGTGTAGTTGGTCAGCAGGCAGGTCACTTCCGGGGAGAGGCAGGTGCGCATTTGCGTGAAATGATCGAGCGTCCACATGTCGGGGTTCGACTGCGGCGAGTACGGATCGTAAAGGACCGCGTGCGGCGCGGGCGCCGCGAACATCGTTTCGCGGAAATCGCCGGGGTGAAACTTCCAGCGAATGTTCGTCTCCGCTGATTCTCCCACCGCCAACAGGGTCTCGATCGTCGCGACGTGCGGAACGAGATAGCCCAAATCCGCGGCATGCGAGAGCGCGAACCGCAGCGCGCCATCGGTCACATCGAAACTGTGGATCTCGACGTCCAGGCCCGTGGTTGCTTGCTGGGCGAGCGCCTCGATCGCGGCAATGGCATTCGCGGCCGCACCCAGGCCCACGTCCCAAATCACAAACGTCCCCTCCTCTGCCGCCGCGCGCTCGACCAGTCGTTGCTGCCGCACATGCAACGCCACCGCCTCGATCATCGGCCCGACTACGGGATGAAACGTCTCGCCATGGTTCCGCGATCGCAGGCTCCGGGCGCCGGACTGGACGGTGACGATTTCGAAGGCCGCGGGGTCGTTATCCAAAAACACGAGTTGAAAATAGCCCCATCTGCCGGGGCTGTGCTAGCGTATCCATATAGGAACCGTGAAAAGCATCGGCCAACAAAAACTCAATCTCCCCGCGCACGCGCCCATCATGGTGCTCCCCGAGGCGCATCTTTTCCCCAACTCGCTCCTGCCGCTCTACATCTTCGAGCCGCGCTATCGGGAGATGCTGTCGTGGAGCCTGCAACAGGACCGCATGTTCTGTATCGCGCCGCTGAAGCCGGGCATTTCGGAGGCCCGCACGCCGGACGACTTTCATCATGTCGTCGGCCTCGGCCTCGTCCGCGCGTGTGTCGGCCGCGAAGACGGCACTTCCAATCTCATCCTCCAGGGCCTCGCGCGCATGCGCATCGTCGGCTTCCTGCAAGACGCCCCGTTTCGCATCGCCGAGCTCCGGGAGCTGGCCTCCCAACCCGCTCCACCGGAAGAGAGCGAACAATTGACCGCGCGGCTGCTCACCGTGGCCGAAACATTCCTCGCGGGTGAGGCCAAGCTGCCGGCTCAACTGGAAAGGCAGCTCGAGCAGATCGATGACCCTTCCGTGCTGGCGGATGTGATTGCCCACGCCTGCGTGCGCGACGCGGAAGAGCGGCAGGCTATTTTCGAGGAGCTGGACGTGAGGACGCGGGTCGTGAGGCTGCTTGCGTATCTACGCGCCTAGCGCCGGTTTATTCATTCCGTCGCTTGCGACCGAGGTCGAGCCGCTGCCGCACGGAGGCCGGCGCCTTATCCTCGGCGAACAGCCGCTCGTGTTCCTCCAGCAGATAGCGGTCGGTCATTCCCGAGAGATAGTCGCAGACCGCGCGATGCAGCCCATCCTTGCGCACACGCCCGGCGGTGGTCTCGCCGAGCAGCGCCGGCTTCTCGAGGTACCGTTCGAAGACATTCTTCAATAGCTCGCAGGCCCGATTGTTCGCGCTCGCCACACGCGGGTGGTAATAGAGGTTCTTGTAGAGGAATTTCCGCAACGCCTCGTTCGCCTTGAGCAGCAACAGGCTGTAGCGGATCAAGGGCTTCTTTTGCCGCCGCACGTCGTCGGCGCTCTGCACACCGGCGTCGCCGATGAATTCCTCGCTCGTCGTAACGACATCCTGCACCTGCCGGTCGATCATGCAGCGGATCACATAGCTGTGCAGTTCCCGGCCGCGCAGCTTGGGAAAATGGCGGCGGACTTCGGCGAGGCTGTGCCGCCAGACTTCCAGCTCCTCGAGTTGCTTGGGCGTGATGAGTTGAAAATCGAGACCGTCGTCCAGATCGTGGCTATAGTAGGTGATCTCGTCCGCCAGGTTGGCGATCTGCGCCTCGAGCGAAGGACTGCTGTACTTCTCGTGCCGGCCCGGTGTCGGTGGATCGTAGAATTTCTGGTGCTTTTGCAAGCCTTCGCGCACTTCCCACGACAGGTTCAAGCCGGTGAAACTCGGATACTTGCGTTCGATGATCTCGACGATGCGCAGGCTTTGCACGTTGTGCTCAAAGCCGCCGTGGCTGCCCATCAATTCATTCAGCACTTCCTCGCCGGAATGGCCGAAAGGCGCATGGCCCAGGTCGTGCGCCAGCGCAATCGTCTCGGCCAGATCTTCATTCAAGCCGAGCGCCCGGGCGATCGTGCGGCTGATCGAGGCCACTTCGATAGTGTGCGTCAGTCGAGTCCGCAAGTGGTCGCCGGTCCCGTTGAGAAAGACCTGTGTCTTGTACTCGAGGCGCCGGAAAGCTCTTGAATGAATGATCCGCGCACGGTCGCGTTCGTAGACAGTGCGATGCGGATGCGCCGGTTCGGCATGCACCCGGCCGGCGGAATCGCCGGATTTTTGCGCGTAAGGCGCCAGCGTCAGCTTCTCCAGCCGCTGTTTTTCAATTCGGGTGCGAATCATGCGAGGAATCCGAATCTTCGTGACGGAGAAACTCCCGCTTGAGTTCCTGGTGTGCGCGCCGGGCATCAAGGCGCACCTTGGCGAGATCGTAGACCGCGAGCAAGGCTGCGAGGATGGTCAGCCATCCGGAGACCACCCAATAGCCAAGGAAGAGGAAAGGATGCCCGCGCAGCCACGGCCAGAGAAAGGTCGAGCCGAGGAAAATCAACACCAGCACCGCGAGCACATCCCAAAACATGAGCGTGCGACGCACCTGTTGGGAGCGGATGATCCCTCTGCAAACCTGAATGATAAACCGGGCATTGTTCACGGCAGCCTGACTTTCGACGATCCCAAGCGTTTGGTCTAGCCGGGAACACGTCGGCGGCTGGCGTTGGGTGGGGTCGCAAAATCTTCTCTTTTACGCGTGTTTTTGCGCTATCGTCAGCATCGTATCCCCTCGTGAACTCGTCTATCCGCCTTCCCTTTTACATCGCCTGCACTCTGGCGTTGCTCTGCCACGGCGTCGCCCTTGGAGAAGATCCATCACCCGCCAAGGCCGATGACAAGCTGACCCCCGGGCACTCCAGCAACGGCGAAGCCTTCAACGAAGGCCCCCGGCAGGCGGCGATTTTGATGGCAGGAACCGGCGATGTGAGCTTCCCAGTGACGACCGGAAAACCCTTGGCCCAGAAGTTCTTCACCCAAGGCGTCGGCCAACTGCATGGCTTCTGGTACTTCGAGGCGGAGCGCTCCTTCCGCCAGGTCGCGGCGCTCGATGCCGGGTGCGCCATGGCCTACTGGGGCATGGCGATGGCGAACATCAACAGCCCCAAGCGCGCCGCGGACTTCATGAAACTGGCCGTCGCAAAGAAGGACAAGGCGAGCCGCCGGGAGCAACTGTGGATCGACGCCTACGCCAAGTTTTACGCCGATACGAAGGCGGATGAAATCGCCCGGCGCAGTGCGCTGATTCGCTCGCTGGAAGATTTAACCTACGAATTTCCCGATGATCTCGAGGCCAGGGCGTTGCTCGTCTTCCATCTCTGGGACAACAAGCAGCATGGCATTGCGATCCCGAGCCGCCTGGTGGTCGATGCGCTCGCGCGGCAGGTGCTGGCCGTGAATCCGATGCACCCGATCCATCACTATCTCATCCACCTCTGGAATGGAGCGGATGGCGACAAGCGGGCCATCGCCGCCGCCGCGCACTGCGGGCAATCCGCCCCGGCGATCGCCCACATGTGGCACATGTCGGGTCATACTTTTTCCAATCTGCACCGCTATGCCGATGCCGCCTGGCAGCAGGAAGCCTCGGCGCGCGTCGATCACGCCTACATGGCCGCGGCGCGCATCATGCCGGAGCAGATTCACAATTACGCGCACAACAACGACTGGCTGGTGAAGAACCTCAACTACGTGGGGCGCGTGCACGATGCGATCGACCTGGCGAAGAACATGATCGAGCTTCCCCGGCTCGGCCCAACCCAAAGCAGCGCCTACGAAATGGGCCGCGAGCGCCTGCTGAGTACGCTCGTCACCTACGAACTGTGGGACGACCTGATCGCTTTGCGCGATTCCATGTACCTTGCCCCCGCCGAGAATCCGGTAAACGAAACCAAGCGGCTCACCGCCTTCGGCGTCGCCTATTTCACGCGCGCCGACACCACGCACGGCGAGGAAATATTAACCGCACTGCAAGCCCTGCTCAAGAAGGCGCGGGAGGAACGCATCGCCGCCGCCGATGCCGCGGAAGTGAAAGCCCAAGCGGACAAAAAGCCCGACGATCAAATCGCCCGAGCGATGGCGGATGCGCTGCGCGGGTTTGCCTATCGCATCTCGACGGCGGAAGCCGCCATCGCCGAGGTCCAGGTTTACCGCGCGCTCCCCAATGGGAAACTCGATGCGGTCAAGCCGCTGCTCGACAAGGCGCGCGACATTCCGGCGGAACGCAAAGCGCGCATTCTCTTTGCGCTCGGCGACCAAGCCGGAGCCGTGAAGATGGCTCGCGAGGCCTCCGTCGCCAATCCCGGCCAGGTCCAACCGCTGGCCAATCTGGCCGATCTCCTCTGGCATTCGAAACAGCCTGACGCGGCGCGGGAGACGTTTGAAAAACTCCACAAGCTCTCCGCGGGCATGGACCTCGACCCGCCCATTTTCGACCGCCTGGCGCCGCTCATCGCCGACCTCAAACTACCGACCGACTGGCGCCTGTCCGCGACCGTGGCCGGCGATGTAGGCCTGCGGCCCGACATCAAGACGCTCGGCCCATTCCGCTGGCATCCGTACCCAGCGCCGGCCTGGAACCTGGCCGACCAGCACGAGCAGTTTCAGTCGCTGGCGAGCTATCATGGAAAGCCCGTGCTCGTGGTCTTTTACCTCGGCAGTGGATGCGCGGGCTGTATTGAGCAACTCAACATCCTCGCACCACTGACGCAGGGTTTTACGGCGGCGGGCATCTCGATTGTCGCGGTCAGCCGGGATTCGCCGGATGGCTTGCAGCGCACCTTCGAGAAAGCGAAGGAGGCGAGCGGGTTCCCCTTCCCGATTCTCTCGGATGTCTCGCTCGATACTTTCCGGGCCTATCGCGCCTACGATGATTTCGAGCACATGCCGTTGCATGGCGTTTTCCTGATCGATGGCACCGGCCAGGTGCGCTGGCAGAACATCAGCTTCGAGCCCTTCCGCGAAGCGCAATGGCTGCTGGGCGAAGCGAAGCGCGTGCTCAGCATTCCGACTTCGAAAGAAACGGGTACCGCAGCGAACTGACGCTACAATTTCGCCTCGCGGCGGGAAAGCAGGTCGACGAATTCCGAGCCGGTCGTGGCCGCCCTTAACTCCGCTTCCGCAGTGCGATCCTTGAAGACTCGGGCAAGCAAGCCGACGATGCGCAGGTAATCCGCGGCAAGGGCGCGCGGCACGGCGATGCAAAAGATATAGCGAATGGGCAGCTCGACGCCGGGAAAGACGATGCCCGCCTCGGACCTGCCCACCGACATCACCATCTCGTTTACGCATTCCCCGCGGGTGTGCGGGATGCACAGCGCGAAGCCGCCCCCGGGCTCGGGCAGGCATGGCGCCGAGGTGTGCACACCTTTGAGCAAGGCATTCCAATCGAGCACGGCGGGTGTGCTCTTCAGCAGCGCCGCCACCTCGTCGATGGCGCCCTTGGAGTCGGTGGCCCGCATCTGGAGCGCGACGTGATCGGGAAGCAGAAGATCGGCGACGGTGATCATATGGCGGTGCCGCTCCATTTCAGCTTTTGGCGGAGCACTTCAAAAAAGGACATACCCGGGAGCATGGCGAGAGGCAGGCGTTGCGGGGCTTTGGTAATGCGAATCAAATCACCGGCAAGGATGCGCACAGAATTCTGGCCGTCGAGCGTAAGAAACACATCCGGTTCGCGCGGCGACGGGATGATCTCGATGTGGGAGGCATCGCTGACCAGCACGGGACGCATGGTGAGCACGTGCGGGCAGATCGGCGTGACGACGAAGACGCCGCTGTTCGGCGTGAGGACCGGGCCACCGGCGCTGAGCGAATAAGCCGTCGAGCCCGTGGGCGTGGCGACAATGAGACCGTCGGCGTTGTATTCGCTGAGATTGGCTTCATCGACGATGACATTCAGCTTGATGAGGCGCGACAATTCGCCGCGGCTGATGACCGCATCGTTGAGCGCGATGTAACGGCCGAGCGATTGCCCGTCGCGGACGACCTCGATATCGAGCAGCGTCCGCTCGCTGAGGCGGTAGGTGCCGCTGGCGATGGCCTCGATGGCGTCGCGCCAGGCGGCCGCACCGACGCAGGTGAGAAAGCCGAGCGTGCCGAGATTGATTCCGAGGATCGGGCGGAATTCGTCGCAGAGTTCGTGCAGCACTTGAAGAATGGTGCCATCACCGCCGAGCACCAGCAGCAGATCGGACGTCCGCACGAGATCATCGTGCGAGCAGGTCGCCGGCGCGCCGATGCTCTGCGCGGTGTGCGCCTCGAGCGTCAACGGCAGCGCGCGCCGTTCGCATTCCGCGACGATCTCGCGAACAAGCTCGGCCGCGCCGGGCTTGCCATGATTGGCGATCAGACCGATGCGGCACGCAGACATGCGAGGAACTCCTTGTTACCCTCGCCGCCGAGGATGGGTGACTCGATCAACCCGCTCCACACCACGGCGGGCAGCGTCGCGACAAAGGCACGGATCTTTTCCACGGCCTGCTCGTGGAGAGCAGGATCACGGATGACGCCGCCTTTGCCCACGTCCTCCTTGCGGAGTTCGAATTGCGGTTTGATCAGAGGAATGATCACGCCGCCATTGCTCAGCAGCGCAACGGCGGGTGGCAAGATCAAAGTCAGCGAGATGAACGAGACATCGATCACGCAGAGGGCGATGGGGTCGGGAATATCGGCGCGACTGAGGTGCCGGGCATTCAGCTTCTCGCGGACGACCACCCGCGGATCGCTCCGGATTTTCCAGTCGAGCTGGGAATGACCGACATCGATGGCAAAGACCTTCGCCGCCCCATGCTGCAGCAGACAATCGGTGAACCCCCCGGTGCTGGCGCCGATATCGAGGCAGGTCGCGCCGGTGGGATCGATGCCGAACTGGGCCAGGGCCGCCTCCATCTTCAGGCCGCCGCGGCCGACGTAGCGCTCGGCGGATTTCACCTGAATGGGCGCATCCTCCGCTACGCGGGTGCCGGGTTTGTCCGCGCGCTGTTCACCGATGCTCACCGTGCCAGCCATGATCGCCCGCTGCGCTTTCTCCCGCGATTCGAAGTAGCCGCGGGCGACAAGGAGCTGGTCGAGACGTTGTTTTACAGCAGGCATTTGGGATAAGCGGGGAAATTGAATCCGTGAAAAGGCTTGAAACCGAATCATTTTCCAAACAAATACACCGCCCCGCCATGCTCGAAGACAACCTCCGCGAGGAGATCAAGGAAATGATGGTAGAGAACCTGATGCTGAAGGTACCGAAAGAGGAGATCGCCGACGATCTGCCGCTTTTCGGTCCCGGCGGTCTCGGGCTGGACTCGATTGACGCCTTGGAACTGGTCGTTTCGCTGGAGAAAAAGTTTGGCGTGAGCGTAGCCAATTCGGAGACCGCCAAGCAGGCGCTGGCCTCGGTGAACACGATCCACGACTACGTAGTCGCCAATCGGAAGTAGGGACAAGAGCCGCGAGCCGGGATGGCGGCCGTGGTGTTGTCGGCGAGCCTGTGAGCTCGACTGACCGCCCGCTTAATTCGCCCTCACGGCCTCCACGAAAAAAACTCGCACCTTAAATCGCCTTAAGGGGGCTTAAGGCACCTTAAATCGGCTTCTCTTTCTTCGCCTGGGGCTCCTGATTCGCATCGGCCTTGGGGCGTGGGTCTCCCGGTAATGCCGCCAATTTTCGCGCACCTTGATTCACCTTGATTCACCTTGATTCACCTTGATTCACCTTGATTCACCTTGATTCGAGCAATGACTACCACCCCTCTGGGGTGAGCCGTTTCCCGCACCATTTCCGGTGGTGTCGCTTCGCTCAACCACCGGCTATGCGCTGGGATGCCTCCGGCATCGGGCAGGGAGTTGAGCCGTTTCACGAGGAGCTGGCTGTGTTGGCGGTGGCGAGGCGTTGATTGAGTTCCTCGCGGATGGCCGTGGGGAATTGGGCGATCTTACCGTTACGGGTATTGTGGGATTCGTCTGTGTGCATGCGAGAAAGTATCGCATGATCCGGCGAAAAAAGTGCCTTGCTCCATTGGCTCCATTGGCTCCATTGGCTCTGTTGGCTCCATTGCGGAAAATTTCACACTGCGCGCCTTAATTAGGGGCGCGGGAGCAGGATCTCCCCCGGCGCGTGAGGACACGCGCCCTACACCTGTGATCGCCGTGCGCAATCCGTGAACATGGCTTAGCTCACCGTCTCGGCCGCGTTGACGGCGTCGATCAGTTTGCGGAAGCGGCCGAAGTTTTTGCGCTTCGGCGTGCAGATGAGGCGCGGGAGTTTCTCGATATCGGGCTCGTTGTGCTCCTCGGGCAGGGCCGCACCTTGCGTGGCGTGGTGGCCGCTGAAGATGTCGTCGAAGGCGGCGTTGATCGATTCCACAGCCTTCTCGGTGAGCGGGCGGTGCATGCGGATGACCATCTTCTGACCGACCCAGCGGTAGTTGTGGAAGTTCTTGTAGAATTGCGCGATCTCGGCGACCGCTTCGTCCACGCTGTTGCACATCTTGAAGAGGGAAAAATCGTCCTCGGAGATCAGTCCCTTGCGGAGCAGGTGATCCTCGAGAAAGCGAATCCACGTCTTCCAATAGGTGCCGCCGGGACGATCGACCAGCACGACGGGAATGATGCGCGCCTTGCCGGTTTGCATGAGGGTGAGCACCTCGAAGCCTTCATCCATCGTGCCGAAGCCGCCGGGGAAGAGCGCCACAGCGTGGGTCTCCTTGAGGAAGTTCAGCTTGCGGGTGAAGAAGTAGTTGAAATTGATGAGCTTGGGGTCGCCATGGATCGTCTCGTTGGCCCGCTGCTCGAAGGGCAGGCGGATGTTGAGGCCGAAGCTGTTTTCCCGGCCGGCGCCGCGCTGGGCGGCGCCCATGATGCCGTCGCCTCCGCCGGTGATGGTCATGTAGCCGAGCTCCTCGTGCATGCGGCGGGCGAATTCCTCGGACGCCACGGCTTCGGGCTCGGTGGCCTTGGTTCGCGCGGAACCGAAGACGACCACCTTGTGCACATGCCGATATGGCGCGAAGACGCGGGCGGCGTAGCGGAGTTCCTTGAGCGAGCGATTGAAGAGCTTCAGGACGGCGGTCGTGGTCTGGTCGCGGCCCATTTTCAGGGCGGTGATGATCATTTCCTCGATCAGCTCGCAGGATTTCGTGCATTCCCATTCGCAGACGAGCTGTTTGATCAGTTCGTCGGTTTTCGGGTTGCCGGTGGTCTGGGTCTTGTTCGGGGTGGCGGAGATGCTGCCTGCGGTAAAATCCTGCATTGGGGAAGATGGGAGTTGAGCGAAACGGTGGGGCCGGTTACAAGCGCCGTCCGCTTTTATCTTTCGTCCCGATTCACTGAAACCTCAACTTTCCCCCATTTCACCCATGATCATTGTCATTCGTCCCAATACGCCCCGCCCGCAAGTCGATGAAGTCATCGCCGAAGTCCAGAAGCTCGGCTACGATCCGCGGCCCATTTTCGGCACCGAGCAGACGGTCGTGGCGGCCATCGGCGACGAGCGCACGCATCACACGCTGATGTCGCTCAACGCCCTGCCGCAGGTGGAGAAAGTGATCCCGGTGCAGAAGCGGCACAAGCTGGTGAGCCGCGAATCGCAGGATGGCGACACGGTGGTGGATGTGGACGGGGTGAAGATCGGCGGCAACTCCCCTTTCTGCATCATGGCGGGCCCCTGCTCGGTGGAGAGCGAAGAGCAACTGCTCAGCACCGCGCGGGCGGTGAAAGCGGCGGGCGCGACCATCCTGCGCGGCGGGGCTTTCAAGCCCCGCACGTCACCCTACGAATTCCAAGGCCTGGGCAGCGAAGGCCTGCGCCTGCTCTCCCTCGCGAAGAAGGAGACGGGCCTGAAGATCATCACCGAAGTGCTCAGCGAGCGTCACGTGGACGAAGTGGCCAGCCATGCGGACATCCTCCAGATCGGTGCGCGCAATTCGCAGAATTTCCAGCTCCTCATCGAAGCCGCCCGGACCGGCAAGCCCATCCTGCTCAAGCGCGGGCTGAGCCA
This sequence comes from Chthoniobacter sp., assembly GCF_040003245.1. Taxonomy (NCBI): domain Bacteria; kingdom Pseudomonadati; phylum Verrucomicrobiota; class Spartobacteria; order Chthoniobacterales; family Chthoniobacteraceae; genus Chthoniobacter; species Chthoniobacter sp. The sequence continues at coordinate 6,004 of NZ_JBDUCX010000068.1, read as the reverse complement.
GAAGATCGAGGAATGGCTGCTCGGCGCCGAGTACCTGCTCGCGCACGGCAACGGGAAAGTCATGTTCTGCGAGCGCGGCATCCGCACCTTCGAGACCTACACGCGCAATACGCTCGATCTCGCCGCCGTGGCGGTGGCGAAGAAGGAATCGCACCTCCCGGTGATCGTCGACCCCAGCCAGGGCGCCGGCCGCGCCGATCTCGTGCGCGCGCTGTGCAAAGGCGCCGTGGCCATGGGCGCCGATGGCTTGCTCATCGAAGTGCACCCCCACCCCGCCGAAGCGCTTAGCGACGGCCAGCAGCAGGTGGATTTCGCCGGCTTCCAGGCGCTCGTGAAAGACCTGCAACCGCTCCTCGGGGCGGTCGGGCGGAAATAACGCGGAAACGCCATTTTCGACCGGCGGCGGGGGGAGAATCACCACGAAGGCACGAAGACTCGAAGGAAGATGGGACGGGCGGAAGGCCTTTTTGCTTCCTTCGTGCCTTGGTGTCTTGGTGGTAAACAAACGATCCCGCGCGGAGCAAGGACGACGTCTGGCAGGGCGTTACCGGGCGTCGGGCGAGCCCCACTTCTGTCAAATAAGCGGTATAATTTGGCAACAAAGTTGCTACATATTGATGAGATGCCGACTGCCCCTTCCCTCCTCGACCAGAGCCGCGTCGAGGCGCTGCGCGATTATGCCATTCTGGACACCGCGCCAGAGGAAGGCTTCGACGATATCAGCCGCCTGGCCAGCCTGCTGTGCGGCGCGCCGATCGTCCTCATCACCCTGCTGGATCTCGACCGGCAATGGTTCAAGTCCCGCATCGGCTGGGAGGTGACGGAAACACCGCTCAAGCAGGCCTTTTGCGCCCAGACGATCCGGCAGAAAAAAGTCTTCCTGGTGCCTGACGCGATGGAGGACGAGCGGTTTGCGGGGAGTCCGCTGGTCCTGGGCGCACCCTATATTCGCTTTTACGCGGGCGCACCGCTGATCACTCCCGACGGGGTGCCGCTGGGCACGCTCTGCATCATGGATCGCATGCCGCGACAACTGACCGAGAAGCAAAAGGAAGCGCTCGCCGCGCTGGCCCGCCAGGTCGTCGCGCTGCTCGAGTTGCGGCGGGCGCTGAGCGGACAGCGCGCCGCGGAGGAGGAAACGGCGACGCTGCGGGATTTGCTGCCCGTCTGCGGCGGGTGCCACCGGATTCGCGATGACGAGCAGTACTGCCATGAGCTGGAAGGCTATTTCGCGCGCCATTCCGGCACGAAATTTCCCCACGGGATCTGTCCCGAGTGCGCGGAGAGGCTCGGCCAGGAACTCAAGGAAAAGGTCGTCTCGGCCGCCAACTAGTTTACCGTCTCGACGGTTCGGTGCATCCTCCAACGCGGAGAAGGAGAAAATGACCACGAAGGCTCGAAGACACAAAGGGGGAAATGGGAAGGGCTCTGACGAATCCATCCGCAATGGGAACAACCGCAGAGACGCAGAGCAGGAATCAGGAACCAGACGAACCCCCTCCGCCTACTCTCCTTTTCCTGCTTTCCTGCTTTCCTAATTTTTCATCCCTTCCTCTCCCCTTGCCTCAGCGGCATTCCGCGCCACTATTCCCCCACCCCCATGAAAGCGCTGTTCCTCGTCCCGATTCTCTTCGTGGCCACGTCGGCCCTGGCCGAACTGCCCGGCACCGACCTGCTGGCCGGGCTCATCGTGAAACAGTTCGACCGCGACCACGATGGAAACGTCGACCTCAACGAATGGCAAAACGGCGCCAACGATGGGTTCATCGAGATGGATCACGACCAGGACGGCTTCCTCTCGGAGCCGGAGCTGGACGCCCTCGCCGAACCGATCGCAGAGGAAGTTGGCAAGTTCGGCGCCATCGCCAGCGTCGCGCTCATCAAGAAGATCCTCTACACCTTCGATACCGATCACGACCGGCGGATCAGCAAAGCGGAATACGAAACGGGCTGCGCCGCGCTCTTCAAGCTGCTCGACACCAATCACGACGGTCTGCTCACCAGGCCCGAGTTGGCGGACCTGCCGCTGCGGCTCTTCAAGTCCGGCGGCTAGCAAACGACGCCAACGGTTCGCTACGGCTTCGCCGGTGCGCCCACCACCGGGGTCTCGATGGCCGCGTCCTTCGGCAATACCTGGTAGGTGATGTCGGCATTCACCAGTTGCTTGAACAGAACGGCGAAGGAGTGCGACCGCCGCACCAGCCAGCCGGTTTTGCCATCGGAGGCCAGCCATTCCTGCGGCAAGTCATTCATATCCACCTTGTCGTCCTTGTTGGGCACCAGGCGCAGGTGCAGCAATTCGACGCCCTCGGGCGTCTTCTCTTTCCCGAGCGATTCGTAGGTCGCGCGGCGTGGATCGCCCACCAGCGGGCCGTTCTCCAGTGGCGCCAGGACTGCGGTGACGAGTTCATCGTCCGGTTGGGTGGGCCGCCAGGTCTTCCCCTCGTCCTCGCTGAGGAAATACGTCCCGTCCTTGCGCACAACGGTCATCGGCTGCTTGCCCGCCAGGGTCATTTCGAAATCGTCTCCCACACGCCGCACCTTGAGCCGGATCTCAAACTTCTCCCGCTTGAGGATGGCGTCGACCGCCAGGGCCGGGATCTTCCGGGTCGCGGTGCGGGCCGCTTCCAGTTGGTCCGTGGGTGTGGCCGGGGTCTTCGTCTTGGGCTTCTTTTCCGGCGCCGCAGGGGCGGCAGGCGCGAGCGAAAGCAGGAGCGCTGTCGCGAAAATCCCCGTCAACCGGAACAAGTGCGTTTTCATGCGGCCCATGCAAGCGGCATCCCCTTCGCCAAGTCCAGCACGATGTTCCGAACGCGGCCCCGTTTTTGCTCTAGCTAGCGGCTGTGCCTCTTCATCGCCCAATCCTCCTGATCCTGTTCCTCCTAACCTGTGGGGCCGCCCCGGTCCTGGCGGGGCCGAAAGCGGCAAAAAAGCCGCCCACTCCCCTTGATTTTGGCATCACTCCGCAAACACCACGGCTGATTGAATTTCAAAACGATGACCTGGCGCTGGCGCTGCAGGTCCTGGCGCGCAATGCCAAGGTCACGATCGCGGTGAGCGAAGACATCAAGGACACGATCAGCATGCGGCTGGAGAACAAGACACCACGCGAGGCCATCGACATCATCATCGCCACCAAAGACCTGGTCCTCGACGAACAAAAAGGCACCCTCTTTATCCGCCCGAAAAATCCCCCGGCGGCGGGCGTGGTGAAAGCCGGCAGTGCGGATCCGTTCAATCTCAAGGATCTGGCGGGCGCCTTCACCCCGGCGCTAACGGGAATGTATGATTCGCTGCTCGACTATGCCGCCCGGCCGGAGACCGCCCAGAAGTTGGCCAAGGCGACCAAGGCCCTCTTCGACGCGCTCATTGCCGAAGGCTTTACCAAAGAAGAGGCCTTCCAAATCATCCTCAGCGATCACGGGCTGCCCGCTCCCGGGGCGAACAAATAACCGCCGGGCTCCCCTCGACCGACCGACACCCATTCTCATGCGACGGATCTCCCTCCTTCCGCTTCTCCTCCTGGGCGCGCAGACCGTGGCGGCACCGATGGTGGCGCCCATTGAACCTCCCCTTCCGGCTCCCCCCATCACCCTTGGCAATGCGAAGATCAGTCCGCAGACACCACGCACTTTTGACTTCATCGGTCAGAACCTCGCTGAAGTGCTCCGGACGCTGGCCCGGGCAGCCAACATCAATGTCGTCGTGGCCGATGGCGTGGAAGGCACGGTCAATATGCGCATCCAGGACCAGACGCCGAAGGAGGCGATGGAGATCGTCATCGCCTCCAAGGACCTCGTCTACCATCAGAGCCAAGGCGTTTACTTCATTCGATCCAAGAACCCACCCATCCGGATTTCCGCCGAGGAAAAGGCGGCGGCGGGCCTCCCGACATTCAGCGCCAACGGCCAATCGACGGAAGCGCTCAGTGCGTTGCTCCTGCCTACGCTGACTGGATTCAGTGATGCCATGCTGGATTACCAAGGGCGCCCGGAAACGGCCCGGAGGATCGCGCGGGCGAAAAGGGCGTATTACGAGGCGTTGATGGCTCAGGGATTCACCAAGGAACAGGCCTTGCGCATCATTCTCACCAATCAAGAGCTCTCGGCGTTCGATTCCAAAAAGTAAGCGCGCGGGATTCGTCTCATTGAAGGATTTGCGCAACCGAGGATCCTGATACGATGCGCGGATGCGAATTCCCTCCCGCATTCTTTTTTGTCTGCTCGCGTTTGTCAGCATGGGGCTGGCCGAGACCCACGCCGCGCGGCTCGCACCATTATCGCCCCTGCTCCAAAACGGCAATGCGCGCATCGTCCTGGTCGGCGATAGCATCACCGGGCAAAGCCGCAATCATCCCGCGGGTTACGCCTATCAAATCGAATGGGCGCTGGAGCAGGCGTATCCGGGATGCCATCCGAATGTCGTCTCCCTGGGCGGCAGCGGGCAGGGCGTGCAGGCATGGCTGAACACGGAAAAGCGCTCGCGCGCGGATGCCTTCCCGCTGGATGTAAAAGGCATCGAGGTGAAGGCGGCGCTCGATCAACCGGCAGATGTGCTCATCGTGATGCTCGGGATGAACGATGTCCTTGCGCCGTATGTGGTGGATGATCCGGCCTCGCTGGACAAATGGGTGGCGAACTATCGCGAGCTCGTGATCAGACTGCAGATCCGGTCGAATCCGAAAGTCACGGCCGTGGCGACGCCGACCTTGTGCACCGAGGATTTGCTCCACTCGCCGAAGAACGCGATGATGGATCAATTGAACAAACGCCTCACGGATCTCGCGGAGGAGATGCAATGGCGGGTGTTGCCGACCAACCATGCCATGCGCGAGGTGCTCGCGCGCGGGCGGGAGTTGAAAGCGGATTTTCATGTCACGCACGACTATGTGCATCCCAATGAAGCGGGACACATCGCGATCGCCATGGGCATGCTGCGCGGGCTCGGCGAGACCACAGCGTCGCACGCGCTCGAAGAGCAAAAGCTCGCCAAAATTTTTGACAAAGCCAAGGGGACATCTGCCACTGCTTCCGTTCCTTCCGCGCCGTGGCTCGTCGCCACCGGGATCATCCGCAAGCCTTGGAACGAGCGGCAGCCGTTGGATCCCGCAGGCTACCGCGGCCCGATCGAGGAAGCGATCGAGCACCGCGGCGACTTCGTGGCCGCGCCCGACCCGGCCACCGGCAAGCCGCTGGAATGGAAACCGTATGCAGCCACCGTCGACTATACCGGTGGCGCCAATCCCGATAGCGTCGACTTCGCCGCCGTCACCCATGCCCGGAATTTTGAAGCGGGATATGCGGCGCGGTGGATTCATTCCGAGCGCGAGCGACCAGTGAATATCGAGCTCAGCACGCAGACCTTTGCGAGCACGATGCAGATCGGCCTGTGGCTCAACGGCGGCTCGCTCTATGCCGGTCTGCTGACGGGCGAGCCGGGCAAAAAGAAAACCGTCGCCGCGCAATTGCACGCGGGCTGGAACACCTTGGTCTTCGCGCTCAACCACACCGCCTGGCAGATGCAGTGCACCGTACACCTCGCCGGCATCGGTGACGACACACTCGCCGACCTTCGCGACGCCATCAGCCCGCAAAAGGACGGCCGCTAGAGCCTGTCATGCACTTTAGCGGAAGAGTGAACCGAGTATAAGGGTAATAAAGGCCCGCCAATGGAGGCCGGCGAAGGTTTGAGGGAGTCGCTCGGATACCACTGCGGTTTCTTTGATCGATCGTCTCGCATCCCAAGCCCAATGCCGGGATGTGTTTACAAAGCACAGCCCTTTATTCCAACCAAAGCGCATGCCAGGCTCTCGCTCTCGCTTGTCGGCAATCACCCGCTGCTTGTGAATTTCATCGCTCTGATCTTTCGATCCGCTGGCGCAGCCGTTGAAGGAGTTCCACTGATGCCTCGATCTCTGCCTTGCGAATGGAGACACTCTCAACGTTCACGCCTAGCCCGGATATTTCATCCTTTCTGCAAAAAGTTAGCGAAGTCCCCGCGGTAA
>NZ_JBDUCX010000067.1:0-29032 GCF_040003245.1 Chthoniobacter sp. | reverse complement strand
CTCGCCAATGCGGAGGCGCTCTACGATGGCAGTTCGCGCAATCTTGTCGGCGTTAAGACATTCGCCGGGAGTGGCGGCAACGAGACGCCGCAGCACGCCGTGTTGCTCGGGATGAGTGGCGCGGGAAAGAGCGTCACCGTTTGCGACCTGCTCAGTCAGACGGAAGCGTTTTACGACTATACGGTCATCATCGAGGAAGGGCTCTCGTATGAGATCTACACGCGCACCGTCGCCCCAGACGCACGCCCGATCATCATCCAGCCTGACGGCGACCTGACGATCAACTACCTCGACACCCACGGGCTGCCACTCAGCGCCGAGCACCTTTCCTCCGCGATGGCCCTCGTCGCGAAAATCGTCGGCGTGAGCAACGATGAGGACAAGCAACTCGCACGTGAGGCGCAACTCGCCAAATACATCGCGCTTCTTTACGACGACGTATTCACCGAGTGGAGCAAGGTCAACGAAGAGCGCGTATTGGAAGTCGCCCGGCACGCTTGCGCCTTGTCACGCTTCCGCAAAGCCCGGCCAGGGATGACCCTGCTTGATGCCTTTGTGGATTTGCGCGATTGGCGGCGCGCCGAGCCTGACGCCGCCGCTGCGTCGCTCAGTGCATTGGACGAGGAGGATGTGATGCGCTTCCTCAAGGAGTCCGCGACGCAACGCGAAGTCCGCAACCTTGCCTTCGCCTACTTCGCGCCCTCCGAATATCCCACCCACCGGATGCTCCAGGAATTGCTCCAGCTCGAATCCTCCGACGCGACTGCCGAAGACCTCGCTACCCGCCTCCTCCCGTGGTGCGCGGGCGGCAATTACGGCTGTCTGCTCGACGGCGAGAGCAACATCTCGCTCACCGGCAAGATTGCGCACTTCGAGTTAGGCTACATTCCCGAAGCGGCCAAACTCCTCCGCGCCGTCGCCGGCTTCCTCATCACCAACTACACCCGCCAGCACATCATCACGATGCCCCGCGGACTGCGGAAGCGGAACGTCTATGAAGAAGTCGCCCGCCTCCTCGACATCCCCGGCGGCGAGCAGATCGTGAAGGAAAGCTATGCACAGATGCGGAAGTTCAACTGCTGGAACATCTCCATCGTCCAGCAATACGCCCGCTTCAAAGAAAGCCGCATCCGCTCCGCCGTCTTCGGCAACTCGCGCCAGTTCTTCCTCATGCGCCAGAACGACCGCGCCGACCTCGACGACATGGGCCGCGACATCGGCCTCACCGAAGTGACCAAGCACGCCATCCTCTCCTATCCGCTGCCCGACCAGCAAAGCGGCGAAGACAAGTTCGCCGCCTTCACCTACCTCCACTCCGACGCCCAGAACCCCATCTGCGGCACGGCCCACAATGTTGCATCCGATGAAATGCTCTACGTCAGCGGGAGTAGTGGCGCGCAGTTCGACGAGAGGGCGAAACAGCTCCGCGGGAGTGGCGACGTTATCCACGCGATCGTCGCGAATGCCTGAACCGGTTTGTCGCAGTATCCGAACCCCGAAAGCGATTTGCGCTTAGCCCAATTGGACGCTCTCAGAATCTAAGTGTGACAATCCATACTCCCCCGATCGAGTTTCCGCGGATCTCATCGCCTTCGCCCGCGCGGAACGCGGCGCGTCCGCCGCCGGAAGCGGAATGGAGCCCCCGCCACGGGTCGGGCATCGACTGCTAGCAAACTCTGACGCGTGCCAGCCACGTTCAATGCGAGGAGTCGCTCGAAAAGGGTCAAACCGCGCTCGCGGCCAACACCTTCGTCCCGATGGAGCGTGAGTGCGAGATTGATGAGTTCACTCGCCGAAGCGGCAAAGCTTGTGCGCATGTCCAGCAATGTTTGCCCGTGGCGGTCGAGAATCGTATCGGCGAGATCCGCTGCGAGCGCTGAATGAGTGGGAATGAAGTCAGGCAACCGTTCCACCAGCGGCCCCAATGCGTGCGAAACGAGGGCGTTTGGATGCCCGAGGAACGTGTTCAACACTCCAAGCAATTCGGGATTGGGATCGAGCCGCGGCATCAAGCTGAACAAACCCAGTGCCTCGACGGCTGTAGCTTCATTGGCACGAGGGATGACTCCTTCCAAAACGCGAACCGCTTTGGATCGCACGCTGGGTTCCGTAAAAGCGTGTGCAGCCGTTGTGGCAAGCCCGGTAAGGACATCTTGCGAGGTGGCGGGATCAGCCAGCAGGTGTGTGATAGTTACCGCAGCCCATTCGTCATCCCAAAAGACGTGGCGATACATCAATAATTCGCCAAAGCCACGCGCACTCGACGACCATTCTGATGCGCGCACGCTCTCAAGGATCGAGCGAACTGATTCCGGTGGAAGCCACCGAAATGCCTCTGCGATAGCACGGTAACCGGCGACGCTGTCTCGAACTCTCGGAAAGCGTTGAAATAGCTCTTCGAGAAAAGCTGACGATGCTCGACGATCCGCGTAGCCGAGCAAATCGAGGTGCCAACAAAGTGCCCGCCATGTTGCCACACGCTCAGGACGTTTGAGGTGAGCTTGGACGAGAGCGAGGAACCGGTCGGGCTGCCGCGCGACCCGGCACGCAGCGTCGAGCACGCTGAGCACAGCGTAGGTTCCGTGCGGCACGGTCCACGAGTATCCTGATTGCCACAGGAGGGTGGTCGTGCGCTCCTCTTCGCGAGCGTTTTCTTCCGACTCGTCACGCACGGTCTCCGCAACGATCTCCGGGAGCCACTGCTCAAACATCGCGAACAGGTCGTCTGCAATTGGTTCGCCCGTCTTGAGCCTCTTCCGGACAGCGTCGGCTGCACCAACGCGAAACTCTACATTTCGGAACCCGCGAGCATTCAACGCACGGACGAACGCGAAGAGTTGTTCACTTGGAACTTCTGATTCGGCGAGCTTTTCGAGGGCATACGCAGCGGGGCGTGTGTGCTCTGCGGGGTCAAGCCGACTGATGAGCGCAAAAGCACGTTCTGGCTGCCTTTTAGCCAGTTCAGCAAACGCCCGGGACACCTGAATGCTGCCGCCTTGAAAGAAGTCCCTCGGGTTTTCCCATTCGGTGCTGTCCGGCAGCTCGGCAAGTGTCGCGAGGATTTCCTCATCCGACGCCTGTTCCATAGTCTCTGGGGACATTGGACTACCGATCTCGCGCATAGGTGACATCGAAATCCCGTCCTCCTGAGAGAGGTCAGGAAACGTCGTTTCCTCCGCTGCGATGAAGGCCGCGATTTCAGGGGAACGAAGTTCGTCAGGGATGTATCTCAAAAGTCGCAATCGGCCTTTGCGCGTCCAACGTTCAAGCCTTTCAGGCTCGATGTCCGGCCGCGCGACACGCAGGGGCTCCCATCCAGCGATGGCTTGCTCCAATGCTTGAACTTGTTCCCGATTGAGATGCGGGCAGACTGAAGAAATGAGTGCTCCGGAATCACGGTGTTCACCGTTGTAGTCGCCGAGTTTGAATCGGCGCCTGTCGCTCAGCAGGAAGCCCAACGTGAGCGAAGGTTGCCGCGCGGCGGCGCCGGCGAGGCCGCGGGCGAGGACTCGCTGGACGGTCATCGAGTTCAGTTGCCCCGCGGTTTCCAAAAAATCCGCAAACTGTTCGGAATCTGTGCGAGCGAGCGATTCAGCGGCAATCTCGATCGCTTCTAGCAGCGGGGCCGTGCCGTCGCGCACACTCAGTCCAAGGCCGTATTCCCGACGGAAAGCGTTGTCGGTCGCGTCGTCTTTTTCATCCATCGCTGCGAGAAGTCGAAGGAAGAGCGGCCAAATGTTCTCGATAAAAGCGCCTGGGGCCGACTCGGCGATTGGTTTGAGATCGGGCCAATCCGTATTCCCCTGGAGAGCATTGTTCGCCGCGCGTTGTCTGGGGCTGTCCCGAAACAGTCGAGCCTCCGGGCTCGCATCGCCGTTAGTTTCGATCGCCCCCGAGAGAGCTTCAACTTCGGCGACAATGCGCCTCATAAACGCCGCGAAGATTGGCACCGCCAAGGCAGCATCCGTTTCCGCCGCAAAGCTGATCACGTCGAAGAGTCGGCTAACACTCGTCGAATCACGGCCCGCTAGAATCTCGGCGAGGTGCGTCGCGTCTGCGGTCCACGGCTGAATATTGGTGAGCACGCTCGCCGTCCACCAGTCCATATCAGCGCGGGAAATCCAATGATCGCGTAGCAAGACAAGCACAGTTTGCGCGTTCTGTTTTGCGGCAACGCTCAGCACTTCAGTGAGAGCTGCACCTAGACTATTCCCTTCCCCCATCAAGCGAGGCAGAACATCCGGCGAAAGCCGCTCGAACCACGCACGTCGCCCCACAATCGCGATTAACCCTGTCTGCCGCGATGCAGGATCTGCTAGCGCCGCCCGCAGATAATCCTCTTCGCGGTGATCTGGGTCTTCGAGCTGCCCCAAGAATTCCACGAGTTGGAGGCGGACGTGATATCTTAGGTCCTGCCGTTGCCATAAAGCTGCGAATTCCCGGCGATAAGTGTGTGGCTCGGCCCCTCTTAAATAAACTAACGCGCTCCACAGCCGAGGTCGGACAAATAACGATTGCTGCCGGGCCAGCACAAAATCGGTGAGTGTCTGACCCTCGGCAGCGAACGAACGCGCGAGTGCAAAATCAAACACCGTTTGATGTTGAAAGCCGAGTCGACGCTCATCTTCGGCCGTTGTGAGAATGCCCGCGGCAATGAGTTGCTCCACCTGCGGGGCACGATCATCAAATCGGGATCGAGCTAGCCAAAGCGTTTCCTCAGCAGCCATTCGCCGTGCAAGATCGCGCAGAAGATCGGCGCGACCCGGCAGCCCAGCGGCATTGGTCACGCACTGGCCCCATAGTCTTTCCAGCATCTGCTGATAGGATGTAAATACAGGCATCTCTTCTCCCGAACTCACCAGTTTGACGAAAATCGCGAGCTGCTGCGGTCGTCGTAAGATTTCGCGAAACGCCTCCGGCCAATCTTTTGCAGGCACTCCACGTCTTTCGAGGAGTGCCAGAACTTCGCCCCATTCGGGCAGCGGAAGTTGAACAGGTTCGGCTTCGATAGCCGCCAGCCGTGCGTCGTGGCGGTGCTCAACTTCACGACTCGACGCGATGACACGCACGTTTTCTACGCCCGCCAGTTCCCGGATGAACTGGAGCAGCGCATTCAATCGCCCCCCATGCACGTCCACAAGATCGGCAAGCGCGTCGAGTTGATCGACAAGGACGACCGCTGGAGCCGTCTGCGCCAGATGCCTTAGCGCGACGCTGGGCATTTCACCCAAGCCAAGATGCGAGCCAAGCTTGGCGACGGAATCCACTGATTGAGGCAGCAGGTCCGCTTTGATAGCGAGCACCGAAGCACCGCGTTCGAGAAACCAGCGACCGAGCAGCGCGAAGAGCGCTGATTTTCCGCTGCCAGGTTCACCGAGCAAAAGCTGAACATTCGATTGCTCCGGCTGACGGGCTTCTACCAATTGCGCGAAAGCTGGAGATTCCATTCTCTCGCCATCTATGCTCGTCGGCCAGGCGAGCAGAGCTTGCGAAGCTGTCGCGCACGCTTGCTGGAGTTGTTCCAACGCCGGGATTGCCATAGGCTGTGGCCCGACTGCCGTCGGCGGAAGAAGGGCCGCCTCCATACGCTCTGCGCGAGTATCAAGCCGGGCGAGCATTTGCATTTGAATGCGCCGACTGATTTCCGTGTCGCTCGCGATTGCGGAAGCCAGCGCATCAAGAAAGTGCTGGATGAATGGCGCGAGCATCGGCCGTTGCGCTCCCAAGTCGGGCCGTTCAGAAATCCACCTGTCCATGAATGGCTCCGCCTCGAGGCGGCAAAGGCTAATCTGATTTGCAAGCAATCGCAGGAAAACGGGATCATCCACCTCGCGCGCCAACAATCGCGCCGCCTCCTCGTCGGCAGGTAAAGATGCGAGCGTCTCGAGCAACTTCTGTTCGATGCGCTGGATCAGGGGTTTGAGGCGCTCTCGCTCGTTCTCTACCGCTCGCTCAGCTTGCTCTCGATTCGTATCTCGTTGCTGGCCCCATGCCGTCACCGCACCAACGAGGGCGTTTTGCGATACGCCGAGAAGATACGGTGCGATGAATTCTTGAAAGAAAATGGCATCCACGTCCGAAGAAGATGATGCTTTCTGAAGTCCGGGACAAGAAGAGCCCGAAGCTTCGGAAGCGATTTGCGCAACAAAGGCACGACTGACGGGGAACGACGCCAGTTGCGCTCGCGCGGGCGCAGGGGTGGCGGAAAGGCGGCGTAGAACGGTCGTATGCAATCACGACCCACTTTCCTCACTTCGACCCTCGCGTGCGCGCTGCTCAGCGGCTGTGCGGGGCTCAGTCCCACGCGCATCATCGGTAACACCGCTGGCGCGGCTGGCGGCGCGCTGATCGGCCATACGTTCGAAAAAGGTAATCCGCTGGCGACGACGCTCGGCGCGGGAGCTGGCGTGCTCGTCAGTGAAGCTCTCCAAGCGGGGAGTAGTGCGGCGCAGCAGAAGTCCTATCTCTCGGGATACGAGAAAGGGCAGAGCGATACCGCCAAGCGGCAATTTCAGGCGCTGAATGATCGGCAGCGCCTCTCTCCGCAATCCGATGAAGCCGCGCATCTTCGGCTGTTTGAGGTGCCGCTGCCGGAACGGCAGGTCAATGGCGTCACGTTCGCGCCCGCCACCGCCACTCTCCGCATTCAGGAATAACCCACTCGAATTATGAAACTCATCCATACTCTTATCGCGCTTGTCGCCACGGCACCGCTGCTCTCGGCGCAGTATGTCGTCACTGATCCTGTCTCCGACGTGCTCGCGGAGGAGATGCACTTGGAGGACATCGCCAAGTGGGTTCAATCGCTCGAGAATCAAGTTCAGCAGATCAATACGCTGACCCAGCAGCTCCAGCAGGTGCAGGCTTATGTGAAAGCGTTCGGTGATCCTGAGAAGCTCCTCAGCATCGTCGGCGCGGATCAGCTCATCAGCAGCCTTCAGCAAAGCGGAGTGGGACAGACCATCGGCGAGATTCAGAAGGTCGCCAATGGGGTGCAGGCGCTCAGCTATAACGCGCAGGGCCTTTACCAAAGCTTGGGTTCCACCTTCCAGACGCCCACTGGCGCACAGGTGCCACGCGCTGAGGAGCTGTATCGGAAATTTGGCGCGATCCAGCAGGGGTCGCAGAACTTCCAATCAGTCACGGACGATGTGCACACCCGCCGCGAATCGTTGCGGCAGAACATCGCGACCACGACGCAGCAGCTCCAATCCGCGACCACGGATGCGGAGACGCAGAAGCTAACTGGAGTGCTCGTAGGTCAATCCGCCGAACTCGCGGCGGTCGATCGCGAAATCGACCAGGCCGCGGCGCAGGTCGCGACACAGGACATCGAGAATCGCGCTGACCGCGAGCGACAGGAACAGGGCCGTCGTGAGGAACGGCAGGCGCAGATGGAAGAAGGCTTCCGGCGCTACAGCGAGACCTTCCAGATCGACGCCTCCGCGCCTGCGGTCCCAGCCCGCCGATAAGTCACGAGACCTAATGCCATGAACGACTTTAACACACTCTTTCCCAACTTCCTCAACCAATGCGCGGAGCTGAATCGCGTGCTTACGCCAGTCGCCATTGTGCTCTTCGTCGTCGGCATCATTTCATCGACCGTGAGTGGGCAGCGTAGCGCGAGCGCCTATCTGCGCGCTGTTGCAAGGACTGCCGCCTATGTTGCTGTGCTTGCTTCGCTGCTGACGTGGGGAAATCAGGTCGCGACGGCGATCGACTCCACGGTGAAGACCACGTTGCAGGCCGATCCGGGCGCAGTTCAGGCCCAGTATCAAAAGGCGCTTACCATGCAGAAGGGCACCACGGGCAAGAGTAAGTCATGGTGGGATTTGCTTGATGCGCAGGCGATCTTTGAAAGCGGGCTCTCGTGCATCATGTGGTTCGTCGGATGGCTCGCGAGCGTCATCGTTTTCTACGCCTATCTCGCGCAGAAGTTCATCCTCTACGTCGGCTACGGGTTCGCCCCCCTTTTCATCGGGTTTCTCGCGGTGCGGACGCTTCATTCCATCGGCGTCTCTTACTTGCTCGGCTTCGTCGGAGTGCTGTGTTGGCCGCTGGGATGGGGCGCGGCGTCGATCATGACCAAGGGGCTGCTCGACTTCATGACTGACCAGAGCTTCTTCGCTCTGGGAGCTGCGCCGGGCGGGGCGGGCTACGCGCTGCAAAATCTCATCGGCGTCGCCGTGCTCGGCATCTGGCTCATCTTCAGCACGATCGCGGCGCCGATCATCATCCAAAAAGCAATCGCGACGGGAACGCAGATCGGCCAGGCACTCGCAGGCGGAGCCGTGACGGCCGGGACCGCGGGCGCGGTTGCTGGAGCTGGAGCCGCCGCAGCCATCGGCGGCCGGGGAGGTGCGCTTGCCGCTGTCGCGGGAATCGCAGGCGGAGCAGCGGCGGGCACCGTCGGCGCGGCGGAAGCGTCTATGAGCGGCAGCTCGTATTCACCCCTTGGCAATATGCTCGGCTCGCTTGCGAGCCAGCGGCCGGGCTCGCGCCGTCCGCCCAAGCCGAAGAAGGACGACCCCACGGGCGACAACGCCGTCCGGGAGGTTCTGCAAAAGCACCGCAATTAACTTTATGACCACGACAACATCCACCGAGCTGCGCGAGACCGCGCCGCCGATTCACAGCCCATCCGTCAAGAGACGATCCACTGACCCGACGCGCGTCTTCATCGACAAGGATCGCCTTGCGCGATTTTGGTTCCTCACCGCAGTCGCGGTGATCATCGGAGCCGCAGCTGAGCGCATTCACTTGGCGCGCACGCTGAAGGAGCGCGAGCGTGTCGTGATCGTTGATCCAGCGGGCACGTTCTTTGTCTCTCCGCTGCTTCAGTTTCAGGAAGCGCGGGAGCTTCACGCTCAGCAAAGCACTCTCGCGGCAGTAGCCTTTCTGGAGCGCAACCCGAAGGACTTCGACCACCCGGAACTGCTCAAACAGATGTTCCTGAAAAGCGCGCACGAGAAGGCTCGCAAGCAGTGGAACGGAGAAGAGCCGGAATTCAAAGCGAAGCAGCTCCACCAAAAAGCGGAGATTGCGCGCATCGAGTTCATCGAGACGCGCGCCGATGCGGTGCTGACGCAAGTGAGCGGGCAGCTTATCCGCACCGGCATCTTCCAAGAGCGGGCGTTCAGCGAAGCCGTGCCTTTCGTGCTGAAGCTCAAGATGCGGCGCAACCCCAACATGGTCGAGAACGGGCGCTTCCCGACCGCAATCGAGGACTTCAAATATGAACCGTCTCGCTAGTCTCTTCCTTATTGCCGAGACGCTGCACTTCGGCAGCATCCAAGCCGCCGAGCAGCGTGTGCAGGACTTCGTCCTTGATTATCACACGGTCTATACCGTGCCGGTTTCGGGAATGCGCGTAACGACGATCTCGTTTCCGTCGCCCATCGCTGCGATCGACGGCGCGCTCACGACTGCTGACGGCAAAACGCCAGGCGTATTCCAGATCGCTCACACGAAGGGCACGGCTTACTTTTCCGCGCGGGCACTGGCGAAGGGCGCGACAACGAACCTCAATGTCCGCTGGAACAATCGGACCTATGTCTTCGACCTACACGAGAGCGCTGAGCCTTGTTACTCGCTCGTCCTGCGCGGTGGTAGCGAAAAGAGCAGTGCTCTAACCCGTCCGCTCACGCCGAATCGACTGCTCGGTCTTCTGGACAAAGCGAAAGCATTCGCGCTGCTCCAGCAATATCAGCCGGACGTCGTCCGCGATGTGGAATATCGCGACTGCCGCGCCAAGCCGCTCGTGACCGATTGCGGCGACTATGAGGTGCGGCTTACGGAAGCGTTCCGTTTTCCAGAGCAAGACACGCTCGTGTTCCAACTGAGCGTCGCGAATAAGAGCGGCAAGCCTTTGGAGCATCAGCCAGAGCGGTTGGAAGTGCGCGTCGGAGAGCAGGTCTTCACACCGTCACTCTCCGATCTTTCCAGCATCATCGCACCCCACGGCGGCGCGACAGGTTATGTCGCCATCACCGGCAATCCAAGCGGACGGCGCAACGGCCTTTCGATCAAGAACGACTTCACCTTCGTGCTCTCGCGGCGCGATGCCGCGATGGAAGCGGCCACGCGCGGCTTTGATGAACTGCCAACCACCGGACTTTCCAAATGAATCCACGTCGCTTTATCAATCTCCTTCGCTCGCCCTCCGGCGCGCTCACACTCTTCGTCCTTGGTTTGGCGATAGTGCTAATCCTGGTGAACAGCCGGCGCGGCTCCAATGGCCGGTCCGATGACACAACCGCGGTGACGCCAAAGCCGGCGAATGGCCAGCAGATAACACAGACGGTCGAGCGTAACATCTCGCCGTTCAACCCGCCGCAACCGAGCGGAACGCCACCTCGCGCGACAGCGCCCGCGCCGGCAAAGCAGGCCGCAGCCACGCCTACATTGCCGCCAATCAGCTTGTTCGCAGAGACGCCTGCGCCGGAGAACCAGGCCAAGACGTTCAGCGCAGACTTTGCGCCGTTCGGCAGGCTGATCCCGTGCGAGTTGGTCATCACCGTGGACTCGTCCTCGATCAACACACCGATCGTCGGACTGGTCACAGAAGACATTTTCCATCACGGGCAACTCATCGTTCCCGCAGGAACGGAGGTGCATGGCACGGCGCAGGTGGACCGAGCGCGTGAACGCATCGCCAGCGACGGACGCTGGACGCTCGTCTGGCAGAACGGCGAGGAGTTGAACGTGTCGGGATTGGCGCTCGATCACGAGCGCGAGGTGGACACCGGCACTTGGGCAATTACCGATGGCAGCGCTGGATTGCGCGGTCGGCTCCTTAAGAGCGATGACCTTGCCGAGGTGAAGCTCTACGTGGCTGCGCTGCTCAGCGGAGCGGCGGATGTCTTCACCGAAAAGAACACGTCGGCCTTCGGCTCATTCACGCTGCCGAGTTTGCAAAACGCGCCGCTCAAGGGTGCGCAGAGTGTGCTCGATCGCTATTCGCAGCAGATCCTTACGAGCATCGAGAGGGACGGCTTCTATGTCCGGGTTCCGGCCGGAAAGCAGTTTTATCTCTACGTCACACAAACGCTCGACCAGGACGACGCCAAGATTGGCGGTACGCTCGCACAGCAAGTCACTGCGCCCACTGAGCGGGGAGCCGCTCAGGCCGCGCCCGCCACCCCGCAGTCTCCAAACTTCCGCGGAAACGCGCTGCCTCTGCGCATGCCCGCTTCGTCCACTCCTCAACCCCGTCGCTAATTTATGAAACCACTCGTCCTCATCCCCGTCCTCATGCTCAGCGCGTGCACCTCGCACGCTCCGAGGAAAATCATCTCTGTCGCAGTCGCACCTAGCCGGCCTGTGAGTGCCGCCGCGCTCCGCACCGGCGAACAACTTCGCGAATACCGATTCGGCCGTTACGTGGACCCAGGCGACCCCTTGGTCATGCATGACGACCACCCGGTCTATCGCGTGGAGACGAGCGCCGGATGGAATCTCCGTCCGGGCAACACCAGTCAGCCCGCTCAGCGCGAGAGCGTGGCAGCGCCGAGCGTTTCGGCCAACGATGCCGTCGTCGCTGAAGTGAACAAACAGCGCGCGGTGACGCGTGCCGTGACGGAGCAGGCAACCACGCTCAATCAGCGGCTCGGCGAGATGTCCAAAGCTGCCGCTCAGACGCAAGAACTCGCGACGTTGGGGCTCGCGTTGAAGCGCGACATGGCAGCCCTCCGTGAGCGCATGGACTCGTTCGATACCCAACTCCGCGAGCGGAAACCCGCAGCCCCGGATCGCCCGCAACCGCGAGCCGAAGACAAGTGGTAGCCGTGCCCGCTTTTCCAATCTCAATCCTATGCTAACCACAGACACAAACAGACAACCGGTCATCCTCGACCTGCCGCCGAGCACACTCGCGCGGTATTCAGAAGCCAGCGAAGAGCTTGAAGAAACACTCGGCCTGTCACCCGGCCCGGAGTTTCTGATGAGCCTTGCCGTTGAACACGAAAGTCCTTTCGAGCTCACGAGTACCTTTCTCGGCGAGATCATCGAAGCGCTCCGCGAACCCATCATCACCATCGAACCCTCTCACTAACCAATATGGCTATCAAACGAACCAACGGAAACGGCGCTAATGCCAACGGCGGTGCCGATCCTGCCGACTCCTCGGCACCAGCAATCACGAACGATCCGCAGAAGTTCCGCGAAAACGCGGAAGTGAATGGGAAGATCGACGCCTACATCCAGAAGAACCCCAAAGAGTGGTCCTATATCCAGGCGATGCCGCGCGAACGGTTGGAGCGCAGTCTCGTGCTTCAATCCGTGCAGAAGGAGGAACGCAAAGAAAAGATGCGCGCCAGCATCCTCAAGAAGCTCGATGACAATCCCGAGATGAAGGAAGCCTATCGGACTCTCGTGAAGAATCTGCCGGCTGAGCAGCAGGAGAAAGCAATGGTCTCGCTTGCGATGCGCACCAATCGCACGGTTGCGCCACCGGCGCAGCAGCAAGCGCAGGGCGCACGGGTGTAAACCCCGCCGCCACCACTCGCAAAGACTCCGGCTGTGCTCCGCTGCCATCGGGCGCGTGCGCGCAGCCGGAGACTTTGCTTTCCACCGCCGGGATGCCGTCGCAGCGCAGCGCCGCCACGGCGGTGGAACGGGAATCGCCCGTTCAGAACTTGGGCACGTTAGACCGCGCCCGAGCCTCTTTGATCGCCTTCATCTCGGCGTCGTATTTCACCGCTTGGGGGAGTTCCAGAAGGATCGAAGCTTTGCCCAAAGTCAGGCGAGCCTCCGCCCCGTCGTTCCGCACCCAAACTGTTCCGAGAATACCCATACTGTGGACGAGTTGATTGCTCAGGGTCGCGAGACCGTTTTCGCCGGATTTCGCGAGCGCTTTTTGTTTCCAAGTGCCAGTACTGGTTTCGCCTTTCAGCACCGCTTCGGTCTCGAAATCTTTAATGCTCGGGCTGCCACCCGCTTTCATTACATCTGAGTTCCAAATCTTCGTGTATTCTTCACGGACGATGTAGTCCCTGCCATCGGTGGCGCGGAGGAGGCCGCACCGGATTCGCCAGCCTTGCATCTCAAAGGTGAACTCCTTTGCGCCCTCTACCAGCAGGGTGGCAAGCGTGGAGGCCGGCTTTTTCGCTAGACCGTAACGAACCTCGGCTTGTTCGAGCGTTTCGCCGAGTCGGGCATGACAAGTGAGGTTCAAAGCGAGGGAGATAAGCAGAGTGGGTAAGATCGGGCGCATGGACGTAGGCTAAGATTGAGCACGACTTGCGCCTGTCGATTCGTCCGTGGCTTGTGAAGGAAAGAGTCCGCTGCGCTCCCTCTTCCCTGGTCGGAGCCCAAGGCGTCTCCGACGCACCCATCTCAACGGAACCGAGGTTCCGTAACGCCTCCTGATGCGGCTGTCGCCGCGGGAGACTGCGCCCGCGCCGCCTTTCGCCCACGCGTGCGCAGACTCCCAAGCGTGTGGGCGGGGTAGCGACCATCTGCGCCGCTCCACACTGCGCTCTCGGCCTCCGGCGACGCAATGTGCTGCGCCTCCGGCCTGCCGCTCCGTTTGGGGGCGGCGCAGATCGTCGCTCTTCGATGCTCCGCACCGCGCTCGCCAATCCACGCGAGCGCGCCAGCAAAAATTCTGACACGTCGCCTGCGAACCGCCGCCAGCCTGATGCGAGTTGGCAGCGGCTCAGCCTCCGGGGAATTCGGGGAGGCTTCGCAACGGCCAAGCAGGCTTGATCCTCCTCGCTCGGTCGCTCGCCCGCGCTCAGTCGGCGCGCTGCCTGGGAAGGGAAAGGTAAGGGTGTCTTCCGTGCTCGGCGGCTGTCGCCGGCCTGTGCGGCGCGGAGGCGCGGCGGCTCACGGCGGGAGTAGGGCAGTGCGCAGGTGGTGCGCGATCTTCGCTTTGATTTTCTCGAGTTCCGTCTCATCTAGAGGACGGCCCTCAGCGCGCTCGATCAAGTGGTCAAGATATAGCTTCCGCCTTGCGCCACTTTTGCGGCGCGCAACGGTGACGCGAGCGAAGGCATCCTGCACGGAGCGGCGAGTATCGGGGATTTGCGGCCGATGCGGCCCGCCGATGAGCAGATCGTAACGGACGAGACCCGTGACGTAGGCCGATAAGGAAGCATAGCCGAGTTCCTCCCACCGCAGATCCACGAGCTGCCAAAGGCGAGCGGGGAAGGTGATGCGCTCCGGTTTCGCATTGAGCGGTGGAGGTGTCCAGTTTCGCGCCATCGTACGGAGTTCGGTCAGGCGCTCAACGACCTGCACGAGCAGCCCCTCGCGCGGCTGACCGGGCCGATAGCGAGCCACGATCTCGGCATCGACCGCGTCCTGCGCGGCCAAAGTGTCCCGAGCGATCGCGAGCGTGATCGTGTGCTTTGCGCCGCTCTGCAGGTCGTAGCTCACGAGATCGACGGTGAACGGCGAAAGCGTGCGAAAACCAAATTCATGGAAGCGCAGTCGCAACGCCGGCGCCAAGAGGCCGGGGACCGTGATGTTCTTGCGAATTCCTTTGAGCATGACGGCGGGGGGAGAGAGCACCTATCGCGCTCAGGTCTGTTTGTAGCCGGGGTGACGCCGCAGCCAGGCATCGAGCCGGCGCATCGTGCATTTGCCAAGAGAAAAGGGAGTGTCGGCCGCGTTTTTGATCTGCGTGATCGCGGTGCGACCGATGCCCGAGAGCATCGCCAACTCGCTCGCATTGAATTGACGGTGCGGAAACTTCTCCGCGAGAAAAAGCAGCGCGGCGAAGGTCGTCGCCGAAGTGAGTATGTCTTCCTCTTCGGTGAGGGTGGATTCTTGTGAGGCGGTCATTTTGCTCATCGGGATGTGGGTTCTTGAGACGAGATCAAGATGTGTTCGCGTGAACAAAGTCGCAATGGCGCGGCTATGGACACTTTCCTCAGAGTAAAGTGCCAGAGTCCCCGAGCGATACCGCGCGAGGGAATGGGTGCCTTGGGCCGGTCCAAATTCAGAACGGTCAACCATTTCCGTAGGTCAGTGGAGAACACCAGCGGTGCATTGGAGAACACTGGAGAACAAACGCAGGTCGCCGAGCCGAGCAATCAAAAATCGGGGTGTAGAGCCTTCACGTCGCGCAATCCAGAGCGCAAATGCGCCAGCCAGAGCGCGCGGCATGAACCTCAAAAACTACATCCGATGAACGAAAAAGAACTCCAATCCCTCGTGGACAATGCCGTCGCCCTGCACCGCGAGATCGCCCAGAAGACCGAGCAGCTCAAAGCGCTCAAAGCCGTCCTCGTGAAGGAGGCGCGCCGGCATCCGAAGGCGCTCGTCGCCACCGAAAACGGGGGCAAACGCTGGACCACCAAGGGCAGCGACGGTTGCCTCGCACGCGTCAACTTCCCAGCCGCCGCACTCGTTTCCGAGATCGAAGCACAGAGCGATTTGGCGAAACAGCTCCAGGACATCGCCGGGGGCAAATTCCGCCGGCTTTTCACCACGGTGAAGAGCTACCAGCTCGCGGAGAATTTCCGCGCCGAGGCCGCGGCGATCCTGCCCGAACGGAAAGCCGAGGCGCTGGTGGCGCTCTGCGAGAACGAAAGCGCGCCGCGGGTGAGCTTCGAGGCGGCCAGCCTCTCTCTCGCTGCTGTCGCCGCCGCCTGAACCGGAAGCAGCCATGCGGCGTTACAAAAATAACATCGGCCCGCAGGTCCGACGCTTCCGCTACGACCGCGCCTGGTCGCAATCAGAGTTCGCGGCCAAGCTCCAGATCGCGGGCCTCGACATCGACCGCAGCGGCGTGTCGAAGATCGAGGCCCGCATGGTCTTCGTGGACGACCGCACGCTCATGTATCTCGCCGAGGTTTTGAAGGTGGAGGTTCAGGGGCTCTTTCCGAAACGCGACCCTGGACACCGCATCCACGAATTCCTGGAGCACCTGGAAAAGACGCGGTTTTGAGGCGCGTCTACGAACTTCGGTCGAAAGCGTAGAAGTAGAAACTGATCGCCGCCGCCATATTCACTTTGTCGCGGAAGAGCCTTCAAAATTCTTGTGACAATCTGTGACAAAATCCGGCCACACAAACCCCACTGTATGATGCGCAAAATCAATTTACTCTGATGCACCGCATCAAATAGTGCGATTTGTATCGGTCTGAGCGGGTTCAACTCCCCTCGCCTCCACTTCCTTCATTTCTCAAACCTCCGCGGACAGGAATTACGCGGTGCGGCGCAAGGTGAGGTGGACGATTTCGGCGGGGGCGTTGCTGCGGAGGGGGAACCAGTTGCCTACTCCATTCGAGACGACCAGGGCGCGGTCGGGTTTTTGATACAAGCCGGACCAATAGCGGAACATGGCGGGGCCGAATCCGATCTGCTTGGTGAGCATCAATTGTCCACCATGGGTGTGGCCGGCCAGGGTGAGCGGAATGTTTTCCGCGTAATCGAACGCGTGCGGGTGATGCGCCAGCAGGATGGGGAAAGCGTCGGGCCGCCTTTGGACGAGCAATTCGTGCATGGAGCCGGCGATGGCCAGGTCCCCGCGGCTGCTCATCGCCCGCGGATCGCCGTGGCCTGCACCCCAGCGCAGTCCGAGGATTTGCAAGGCCACTCCGCGCACCGAGAGGAGGGCGGACTCATTGACCAGCAAGCGAAGACCGGCGGACCTGGTCAGTTGTCGAAATGAGTCCGCATCTTCGAAGAGATCGTGGTTGCCCTCGCAAAGGAAGACGCCATGCGTGGCCTGCAATCGCCGGACGACGTCCAACGCGACGGGCAGATCGCTGAGGGCGTAGTTGATGAGGTCGCCCGTGAGCAGGACGAGATCGGGTCGCAGGTCGTTGGAAGCGGTGACGATCGCATCGAGGATGGCGCCGCGCGTAAAGACGCCGACGTGCAAGTCGGTGACTTGCGCGATGGTGAGGCCGTCCAAGACGGTGGGAAGACCGGGGACGGGAACCTCCAGGCGGCGGATGCGAAAGCGGCTCCATTGCTCGACGGAGACGGCGGTGATCCCGAGGGCGGCGATGGCGGGTGTTGCACAAAGCGCGGCGGAGACGAAATCTCTTCTCGTCATGGCGCCAGCCGGACTGGGGTTCGCTTCGGAGGGAATCGGTTTCTTCGCGAGGATTCGTCCGACGCGCAGGATTTCAACTGCCGTCTTCCAGAGGAACCAGACGAAGGCCGTGGGCAGGAGCACGAGGCAATGCCAGATATAAATCGCCGCGACCACAGGCTTGCCCATGAACGCCTCGGAAGGCAGATCGAAGCGCCGCCCGAAAAACAGCAGCAGCAGGCCGCCGACCTGCATCGCCGTGAAAAGGAACAGCCCGATATTCCAGAGGCGCCGCTGGGGAAAGCGACGCAAAGCCCGATGGAAGTTCCAGCACCACACAAGATCGCCGAGCAGAAGAACGAGAAAGATAAGGCTGATGACCGCCATGGAGGCGGGAATAGAAACCAGATCGCCCGCTTTGCCAAATCGACACACCGCTTGGCGACCTTTGCCGCTACGTATTCGACACGGCAAATTTTTATTCCAATAAATTCCCACTTTTTCATTTACACATGTCGTCCGTGAGCCTACACATGTAGTCCATTGATGAAAACACCCCCTGCGATCACCGACACGGAATGGAAGATCATGCAGGTGCTCTGGACGAAGGCGCCGCTCACGGCGGGCGAGATTTGCCAGGCCCTGCAGCGCGAAGATCCTTCCTGGCATCCCAAGACGGCGCACACCCTGATCACCCGCCTGGTCAAAAAAGGCGCCCTCAGCTTCGTGAGCCGCGGCCGCGCCTATTTTTACGAGCCTCTCTTCACCGCCGAGGAATGCGCCGACCAGGCCAGTGCGTCTTTTCTGGATCGCGTCTTCGGCGGCTCGCTCCAGCCCATGCTCGCTCATTTCGTCGAACAGCAAAAGCTCTCGGCCAAGGATATCCGCGAGTTAAAGCGCATCCTGGAGGGCGGCAAATGATGACCCTGCTCGAATCCTTCCTGGACCAAGTATGGCGGCTCTCCTGGCAAGCTTCCGCCCTCGTCGTCCTCGTCCTCGCGGTCCAATTCCTGGCCGGCCAGCGCCTGCCCGCCGGCTGGCGTTACAATCTGTGGCTGCTCGTGGTGGTACGCCTCGTCCTCCCCTTCTCGTGGCAAAGCCCCCTCAGCGTCTTCAATGCGGTGGACTGGGGAACCGCCCGGGCGAGCGCCGCCATCGAGCGGGTCGTGCCCGCACCCGCATCCGCACCCGTCACTGCCAACACCGACGTCCCATCACCAGCCACCGCTGCGCCGCAGGAAACGAATGTCGAATCGAAACCCGCGCCCGCGCCCACGACGGTAGCCTTGCCGGTGCCCCAGGCTCCGGCACCGCCGCTCGCCATCGCCCCTCCGCAGCCGAAGCCGCACTCCCCCTTCCCCTGGCACGAAGCCCTGGTCCTCGTCTGGGCCGTCGGCGTCATCCTGCTCGCGGCGCGCATCCTTTTCATCTCCTGGAAAATGCAGCGCCGCATCCGCGCCGCGACCCGTCTCGCCGATCCGGACGTCCTCGGCCTGCTGGAAGTGTGCCGGGTGCGCATGGGCCTGCGTCGCCCGCTCGTCGCGTGGGAGACCAGCACCATTCACAGCCCCGCCGTCTTCGGTTTCCTGCGCCCACAGTTGCTCCTCCCCACCGGTCTCGCCCGCAATTTCTCCGCTCCGGAATTGCGCCACGTCTTCCTGCATGAAATGGCACACGTCCGCCGGCTCGACCTGCCGATGAACTGGCTCGTGACGCTCCTGCAAGTGCTGCACTGGTTCAATCCCATCATCTGGCTGGGCCTGCGGCGCATGCAGGCCGACCGCGAATCCGCCTGCGACGCCCTCGCCATCGAGCGCAACGGCGATCGCCCGGCCGACGAGTATGGCCGCACGATCATCAAGCTGCTCGAAAGTCCGCTGCACCCGGCGACCGCACCGGGCCTCATGGGCATCGTCGAAAGCAAGAGGCAGATGGTGCGGCGCATTCGCATGATCGCACACTTCCGCGGCAATCCCCGCTGGTCGTGGCTGGCCGCCGGGCTCATCGCCCTGCTCGCGGTAGTGGGTCTCACCGATGCGGCGCAGCGCGTCCGCGCGGAAGTCGCCAAAGTCCTCGCGCCGGAGAAAACGCGGCGCGTCACCGTGCTCGATGCCGCGACCGGGCAACCCGTTGGCCGGTGCGCGCCTTCATACGCCCTACGCTTCCTACCTCGTCGTGTCGAAAGCCGGAGCTCCCGCGCTGACCGACCCCTCCGGCGTGGCGTATCTTTCCACGGCCGATATCAACTACGGCTTCCTCGTGGCGCATCCGGATTACGCTCCCGTGGCCTGGCAGAAAAATCCCTACCAAGGCAATGCGGAGTTCGCGGGCGATTGCGTGATCAAGCTGGACCGCGGGGCAGCGATTGGCGGCACCGTGCGCGATGCCACCGGCCAGCCCCTGGCGGGAATCGGCGTCGAGATGACAGGCGCGAAAGTCTATTGGGACGAGCAAAAGGACGTCCCATTTGCGCAGTTTCCCGCGTATGTGTCGCAATACTTCCCGCCCATCGTGACCGACGCACAGGGCCGCTGGACCTGCCCGCATTTTCCGATCGGCCCGTCGAATTTGCTCTTCTCCTTCCAGCGGCCGGGCGGCGGCCGCCATCGCGTGGAGGTGGGAAATGCCCGCACGGCCCAGACCACAGAAGAGCTCGATCTGCGAGCAGTGCGGCAGGGCAACCTCGTCACCGTCTTCCCGGATGGATTGGACGTACACGGCATCGTGCGCGACGCCGCCGGGCACCCGCTCCCCGGCATCACCCTGACGGAGCGTGATCGCCGCAGCCAGGATCCGATCGCCGTCTTGCAGACGGATGCGCAGGGTCGCTTCACCCTGACTCATCGCGATCCGCACCAGATCCTCCTCGCGCTCACTGGCGAAGGCTTCGCCACGACCGCCCAAGTGGTCACGGTCGCCCCCGGCCTCGCCGAGCAGGATTTCACAATGTCGCCGCCCGTGCCGCTTCGCGTGCACATCGTGGATGAAGCCGGCGCACCGATCGCGGGTGCGTCGCTGGCTCCCACCGAACTCCAACTCGGCTGGACGGGCCAGAGCGATGCGCAGGGGCGCATCACCTGGCCGGCCGCGCCACTCGAGCCCGAAGTCTACTCCTTGTCGGCCGAGAAGCATCCCCGGCGCATCATGCGCCTCACACCCGGCGCGGCGGAGACGACCGTGACGCTGCGTTCCACGGGACCGGAAGGCACCGAGGTCGCGGTCAAGGCCTTGGGCGAAGATGGCAATCCGCTGGCTCACTTCACCGTCCTCGCCGCCTACGGCGATGGGAGCCGCTCGCGGGACAAGGGATTCGAAGCCGTGGCCGAGGGCAGGGATGGCGCCTGTGTCGCCGTCGTGCCGTTTGAAAAATCGCAGGGCTCTGCCTTTCGTCTGCGCGTCGAGGCGCCCGGGCTCCTCCCATTCACCAGCGGAACGCTCGATCCACTGGCCGGCGAGCCAGCCTTGACCGCCACCCTCCGCGCCGGTCGCGCCTTGCAGGGCAAAGTGCTTCTGCCCGGCGGGCAACCCGCCGCCCGGGCCAGCGTGATCATCACCAACCCCGCCGGCCAGCGCTCCTACATCAATGTCTCAACCTTCTTAAAATCCAAAATGCGCGTCGAACCCCGCGACGCCAAAACCTTGCACGCCGACGCCGAAGGCGCCTTTGCCCTGCCCGAAATCGCGCCGGAAACGACGGTGATCTTTATCCACGACCAGGGGTTTCTCGCGATCACTGCCGGACAGTTGCAGGGCATGACCGAGGTGAAGCTGGGAGCTTGGGGCGTGGTGGAGGGCACGCACGCGGTCAATGGCCAGCCACGCGCGGGCCAGCGACTGCAGTTGCAATCACTTTCCGGGCAGAGGCCGTATGACCTGAGTTTCACCATCGACGTCAAGACGGACGCGGACGGACATTTTCGCTTCGCGCCGGCGCCGATCGGCCCCTGTTTGATTTACGCGACGCAACCCTCCAAGGGGCAGTGGCCGCAATCGTACGCCACGCCCGTGGAGGTGAAAGAAGGCGGCGAAATCACGCACCTCGACGTGACGGGTCATGGCGTGACCGTCACGGGGCGCGTGCGCTTGAGTTCGCCGGAGGCGGAGGTCGACTGGACCAAGGACATCACCACCGCCCTCCTGAGCCAGGATGAAAATGAAAGGAACGCCTGGCCGAATTATGAGGATTTCATCCGCCAGCGCGACTATGCGGAGGCAATCGTCAGGGCCTCCCGGCCCGGCATTCTGGTGCGCTCCAGCTACCCTCTGGGTTTCGCACCCGATGGCTCGTTCCAGGGCGAAGGAGTGCCGCCGGGCAAATACCGGCTACGCGTGAGCGCCGCGCGGCACGACCGCGAGCCAAATCAGTCCGCCAACGAACTCGGCTCGCTGGAAAAGGACGTCGTCATTCCAGCCGGGAAAGAGAACGGGCCGATCGCCCTGGGCGATTTCACCGTGGTCGTCCCCGAGGGAGCCGCGCCGCGCCGGCCGCCGGTCCAATTCACCGCACAGACTTTCCAAGGCCAACTGTTGCCGCTGACGAAATACGCCGGGAAGCAAGTGCTGGTGGTCTTCTGGGCGAGTTGGGCGCCGCCTTCCGCGGAGACGCTGGCGCAGTGGAAGCAGCTATACGATGCCCACGGAACCGATCCGCGTTTTGCCATGGTCGGCATCTCGCTGGATGAGGATGTGGACGCGGCGCAGAAATTCGTCCAGGCGCAGCAGTGGCATTGGGATCAGGCGTGGCTCACCGGCGTCGAAAAGGCGCAGATCACGGAGAAGCTCGGGGTGGATATCCTGCCGTCCGTATTTTTGCTCGGGGCCGATGGCCGCCTGCTCACGCGCAACCCTGCTGGCGGACATTTGCAGACCGTCATCGAATCGTTCCTCTCCTCCAACAAGTAATCCCCCTGCTGATGCACACTCGCACTCTCCTCGCCCTACTCCTCCTGGCCGCCCCGTGGAGCACCCGCGCCCTCGACCTCACCGGGCAGGTCGTCGACCCGGCCAAGGCGCCGGTGGCGGGCGCCACCGTCATGATCCTGGCCGAAAGGCCGCGCACCGGCAGCAGCCCGTTGTGTCCCTAAACCTATCCTGATTGCGGGAAGCGATCGGTCACCGACGACGCCGGGCACTTCACACTCCCCTCGCTCGATGCGGCGATGAATTTCTGTATCATCGTCATCGCCCCCGGTTTCGAGCCGGCGGTGAGTTCCGGGCTGTTGCCGGAAAAGGGATCCGTGACGATGCCCTTGCGCACCCGCGATCTGTCGAAGCTGGATCCCAAGCGGGTCATCAGCGGCCGCATCATCGGGCCGGATGGCAAGCCCGTCGCCGGGGCCGTCCTCGACATCGACGGGGTCGTGCGCGGCGACACCACGAGCTGGGGCTGCAACGCCAAGGTCGACTCGATGACGGTAAGCGATCTGCAGGGCGAATTTCACATCGTGGCGGGCGAGGACATCCAGGGCGCCCACGTTCTCGTGAAGGCGCCGGGCCGCTGCCCGCGCTGGTTCCAGCTCGAGCCGGCCAAGATGGCGTTGCTGCGCTTGAAAGCCGGCGCCGAGGTGCGCGGCCGCCTCGTGGCCAATGGCCAGCCGCTCGCGGGCGTCCCGCTCGCCATGGCGACGGACGCGCGGCAGTGCGGGGTATTCATTTGCGATTTAACTTCGGCCACGGACGCGGACGGCCGCTTCGTTTTCTCCAACGTCCCGGAGGGCGTAAAGCTGCAGCTCTTTGCTACGATGGACGCGATGCAAAAGCGCCACGCCGCCTTCCGCATGGATGTCACTTCCGCCAACGACGGCCAGCCGACGGAACTGGGCGACCTCACCGCCGTGCCGGCCTACCGCCTCACGGGCCGGGTGATCCTCGCCGATGGCAAACCGGTGCCGCCCAACACGCGCCTGATGCTATCGCGGAAAAACGCCTGGGATTCGCAACTCGTGATGATCGGCGAGGAGGGCAAATTCACGGCCAACGCGGTGCCCGGGGAACAGATCTCCTTCAACATCACCGTGCCCGGCTATTGCCTGTCGCCGAAGAATTCAAACGTGAACCCGTGGAATCGGGATACCCTCACTGGCCTGGTCAACGCCGATGTCGATGGCTTGAAAATTCTCCTCGAAGCGAAAGGGCCACCCGCGCCCGCTTGGGAGGATGCGCCACGGCCCACCTCGGAAGAAATCGCCGCCGCGGAGCAAAAGCCTTTCCGGCCCACACCGTACGGGCGAAGGGCATTACTGCCGTTTAGGATCAGGGAATCTCTGTTCGCAGATAGCACGCTGGAGGGCACCGCGCCGTCGGCGCCGTGGAAAGCGCACCTACCCGGAAGCGACGGCGCGCTGCCCTCCAGTTCCATTTCGGAAGTTGAATAGGGTTTGGGGGATCAGGATCCTCTGCATTAGGAAATCCTAATTTTACTTTCATAAGACCCGCAGAAGCGCAGTGTCTAGTCTGCCGGATATGCGCATCCTTCTCGTTGAAGACGAAGAGAAAGTAGCCCGCTTCATCTCCGTCGGCCTCAAGGCCGAGCGGTTCGCGGTGGATTCCGCGCGCGATGGCAAGACGGGGCTGCAGATGGCCACGATCAACCCTTACGATTTGTTGATCGTCGACCTGATGCTGCCGGGGATCAGCGGGACCGAGTTGATCCGCCGCGTCCGCCGATCGAATACCGAGGTGCCGATCGTGGTGCTGACCGCGCGCGATGCGCTCTCGGACAAGCTGGCCAATTTCGAATCGGGCGCGGACGACTATCTCACGAAGCCATTCGCCTTTGCCGAGTTGCTGGTGCGGATCAAGGCGCTGCTCCGGCGCGGTGCCGTGCCCCGGGCAAATGTGATCCAGATCGCCGACCTGGAGATCGATCGAGTCGCGCACCAGGTGCGGCGCAATGGAATCGCCATCAAGCTCACCGCGAAGGAATACGGCCTGCTCGAGTACCTGGCGACCAATGCCGGGCGGGTGCTGTCGCGGACCATGATCGTGGAGCACGTGTGGGACCAGAGCTTCGAAGGGCTGACGAATATCGTGGATGTGTATGTCCGCCAGTTGCGCGCCAAGATCGACGAACCCTTCGAAAAAAAGCTGATCCATACCGTGCGCAGCGTGGGCTACGTGATCAATGAAGACGGCGCGGAATGAATTCCCAGTCGATCCATTTTCGGTTGATCGCCTGGTACGCGGGAGTGCTGCTCCTGGTGCTGCTGGGCTTCGGCGCGTTCACCTACACGACGCTGCGCTTCTTTGGCAATCAAGTGCTGCGCGAGGCCATGGCGCATCGCGCCCAGCAGATCGCCGACCTCCTGTCCAGCGACGCGGCGGCCAAAGACCCGGCGTACGTCGCGCGGGAGATCGTCAAGCGCTACGACCCCGTGACGAACGACCGGTTTGTGCGGGTCTCCCGCGCGGACGGGAAAGTGCTCTTTCTTTCGTCCGCGCCGATCGATCGCAGTTTTGTCCCGGAAGAGCTGCCGCCGTGGACGAGTGGGAGAAATGGAACGGCGTCCTATCAGGTGACCGCACCGGAAGGGACACGCCTGCTCGTCGCCACGCAACGCGTTCCGGTCCGCAACGAGACGTTCCTGGTGGAAGTGGGAGGGACGCTGACGGCCAACGCGCGCCTGCTGCACCGCCTGCTCATGACGCTGCTGCTCGGTCTGCCGGTGGTGCTGGGGGTCGTGATCCTGGGCGGCTACATCCTCACCAAGCGGGCGCTGCAACCCGTGCAGACCATGATGCGCGGCGCGCAGGAGATTACACTCCGCCACCTGAGCCGGCGGCTGCCCACGCTCCACGGTGATGACGAGATCGCACACCTCGCGACAGTGCTGAATCAAATGATCGCCCGGCTCGACGAATCGTTTCAAAACACCGCCCGCTTCACCGCCGACGCCTCGCATGAATTGCGAACACCGCTGACCATTATTCGCGGCGAACTCGAGGCGATCCTGCTCGGGCAAAAGCTCGAGCCCGAATTGCGCGACACGGTCGCCAGCCTGCTCGAGGAAGCAGAACGGCTGGTGCGGATCGTCGAGGGGCTCTTCGCCCTTTCGCGGCTCGATACCGGCGAGGCGCAGACCGAGCGTGTGCGCTTCGACCTGGCCAAGCTTGCCGAAACCACCGCGGAGCAAATGTGCCTGCTCGCGGAGGTCAAGCAGATCGAACTCGTCTACGAGACGGCCACCCCCGTGGAGATCGAGGCCGACCGCTCGCGACTCAAGCAAGTCGTCGTGAACCTGCTCGACAACGCGATCAAGTACACGCCGGAAAAGGGCCGGGTCTCGCTGGCTGTGCGCGCCCAGAATGGCACGGCGTTCATGGAAGTATCCGACACCGGTCCCGGTGTTTCCGAGGCGGCCCTGCCGCATCTGTTCGAGCGCTTTTACCGCGCGGATGAAGTGCGCTCGCGAAAGATTGACGGGGCAGGTCTTGGCCTTTCGATCGTCCACTCGATTTGCCTCGCGCACGGTGGTTCCGTCAGCGTCGACAACATCTCACCCACCGGCTGCCATGTGACGGTGGCACTTCCGAAAGCCCAGTAACCCATGATCCAGCTCGAGCCCATCGATCCAGCCAGCCAGTCCAGGAAAGAGGAGAACAGCCCCCCTCAGATGCAAACACCTCAAAAATCAATTCGCCGCACCCGGACGAACATCTGCGTGTTCGCTGCAGTCCTGTGCCTGGCTGTCGCCGCTGGATTCGTAATCCGCGGCAGGCATCCCCTATCCGGCGAAGGATCGCCGAGCCGTTTGCCCATCGTCGCGGTCACCAAAGTTTCCCGCGAAGACCTTCACCAAACGCTAATGATCGCGGCGGAATTCCGCCCGTATCAGCAAGTTGCGCTGCACGCAAAAATCGCGGGCTTTTTGCAGTCGATTGCCGTGGATGTTGGCGATCATGTCCGCGAGGGGCAGGCGATCGCGCAGCTGGACGTGCCGGAATTGAAAGACGATCTGGCGAAAGCATCCGCGTCACTTCGGGCGAGCGAACAAGAGATCATCCGCGCAGAAGCAACCTATAACGAAGCCCACCTCGCGTGCCGGCGCTTGCAGGATGTGGCGAAAGAGCATCCGAAGCTCGTGGCGGCGCAGGAATTGGATGCGGCGCAAACCAAGGACGCGACCGCCGGCGGGACGCTGGCCGTGGCGAAGCAGCGGGTCGGAGAAAGCACCGCGGAGTTGAGCAAAGTGCGTTCCATGATGTCCTACACAACGATCGCGGCGCCTTTCGACGGCGTGATTGTCAAACGCTACGCGGATCCCGGCGCGCTGATCCAGGCGGGGACTTCATCGAGCGCACAGGCGCCCGTCGTGGACATTGCCGAAGACAAGCGGCTGCGGCTCGTTTTCCCGGTCCCGGAATCCGCTGTGTCGCTCGTCAAGGTCGGGGCGGCTCTGCGAGTTACCGTGGGATCGATCAATGCGACGCTGGAAGCCAGAGTTTCACGCTTTGCCGGAAAGGTGGATCGTGCCACCCGCACGATGTCCACCGAAGCGGAGATCGATAACAGCGACGGTCGCTTGACGCCGGGCATGTATGCCAGTGTCAACTTGGTCCTGCGCGAGAGCAAAGACGCGATCACCGTGCCGGTGCAGGCCATTGCCGTGGGCGAAAAGCCGAAGGTATTCGTCGTCAATGGCGGCGGAGTTGTGGAGGAACGCCCGGTGACGCTGGGCTTGGTGACACCGTCGAAGGACGAAGTGACTGCGGGGTTGGCGCTGGGCGATATGGTCATCGTCGGCAGCCGCTCCGGCATTCAACCCGGCCAGAAGGTCGTGCCGAAGCTGATGGAAATTCCCACCACGGAATAAGACCCCACCATATGAACCCGCCGATTCCCGACGCCGCACTCAAAGCCCTGGCCACATTCGACACCTGCGCGGTGGCCAATGCGATCGAATGTTTCGATGTGCGGCTGCGCAACGAAGGCTTCACCAACAACACACTGCAATGCCATTTTCCCGACATGCCGCCCATGATCGGCTACGCCGTGACGCTTCGAGTGCGAAGCAGCAATCCTCCGATGGAGGGGGGGACGTACGCGCAGCACACGGACTGGTGGGATCAACTGGACGCGGTGCCTGGACCGCACGTCGTGGTCATTCAAGATGCCGACCGGCGACCGGGAGGGGGGGGCGCCTTTATCGGCGAAATCCATGCCGCCATCCTGCAGGCCCTCGGCTGCGTCGGTGTGATCACCGACGGGGCAGTGCGCGATGTGCCCGCGGTCGGACGCACGGGCTTTCAGCTTTTCTCCCGCACGCTGTCGGTGTCTCACGCCTACATGCATGTCATCGAGGTCAACACGCCAGTCGAAGTGGCCGGACTGCACATCCGCGCGGGTGATTTGATCCACGGCGACCGCCACGGGATAGTGCGCATCCCCCTTGCTGTCGCGGCCGAATTGCCGGTCGTCGCGGCCCGCGTCCGCGACCAGGAACGAGTGATTCTGGAATTCTGCCGCTCGGCGAATTTTTCCAAAGCGGGTCTGCGAAAAATCCTCGGCGAACCCTGCTAGAGCAAGCCGCCCGGATCCCGCCCACAACCATTTTCTTTCACCATGTCCCGTTTTTCGATCCGCTACCCCTACCTCATCATTGTCATCTGCCTCATGGTCTGCGTGGTCGGCGGGATGTGCGTCATCCGCATGCCGGTGGACTTGTTCCCCTCGATCAAGATCCCGGTCGTAGTGGTCGCCACTTTTTTCAATGGGATGCCTCCGGAGCAAATCGAGAACGACATCACCGGTCGTTTCGAACGTTTCTTCACCCTCGGCAGTGGCATCGACCACATCGAGTCGCGGTCGCTGCCGGGGGTGAGTTTGATCAAAGTCTATTTCCAGCCGGGCACCAATGCCGACTCCGCCGTAACGACCATCTCAAATCTCGCGATGGCGAACCTTCGTAAATTGCCCCCCGGCACGCTCCCACCGGTCGTGTTGAAATTCGATGCATCGAGCCTGCCGGTCTGTCTCATCACGTTGAAGGGCGAAGGCTTGAACGAGACCCAACTGCGCGATACCGGGCAATACACTGTGCGCAACCAGGTCGCCAACGTGCCCGGAGCTTCTGTGCCACAGCCCTTCGGAGGGCGTTACCGGCAGATCATGGTTTATGTCGACCCGTTGAAACTGGAAGCACATCAACTCAGCGTCATGGACGTGGTTCGTTCGGTGAACGAATCCAACCTCATCCTCCCCGCCGGCGATGTAAAGATCGGCCCCTTTGACTACAGCCTTTATACGAACAGCCAACTCAAGGGCGTGGACGAAATCAATGCCCTGCCCTTGAAAACCGTCGATGGCACCTCGGTCCTCGTCGGCGATATCGGCCACGCTTCGGATAGCTCACAAATCCAGACGAGCATCGTCCGCGTCGACGGCCAGCGGTCGGTTTATCTGCCGGTGTTAAAACAAGGCGGCGACGCGAACACGATTGCTGTCGTCAACGGCATCAAGGAAGCCGTCGCCGGTTTGGTGGACATACCGAAATCACTCGTTGCGAAGGTGGTCTTCGATCAATCCGTCTTCGTCAAGACCGCTATCGAAAATCTGCTCCACGAGGGCGCTATCGGCCTCGTCCTGACCGGATTGATGATCCTGATCTTCCTCGGGAACTTTCGCGCGACGCTGGCCGTCTTCCTTTCCATCCCGCTCTCCGCGCTCGCCGCATTCATCGGCCTGGCCTTCGGTGATAGCTCGATCAACTCGATGATCCTCGGCGGCCTTGCGCTGGCCTTTTCCCGTCTGATCGACAACTCGGTCGTGGTCCTTGAAAATATCTACCGGCACCTCGAACTCGGCGAAACTCCTGAGGTCGCCGCCGAGAAGGGTGGCCGCGAAGTCGCACTGCCGGTGCTCGCGGCGACGCTCACCACGGCCGTCGTTTTCTTCCCCGTCACGTTTCTCTACGGCGTGAGTCGCTTCCTTTTCAGCGCGCTTGCCCTGTCGGTCGTGCTCTCGCTCTTCGCCTCCTATGTCGTCGCCATGACGGTCGTGCCTCTTTTCTGTGCAAAGCTCATCAAGGCGCATGCCACCCACGG
>NZ_JBDUCX010000264.1:0-9041 GCF_040003245.1 Chthoniobacter sp. | reverse complement strand
AACCAACCTCTCTCTGCTTCCCAAACTCTGTCCGCTATAGCGTGACAAGCTCACAGGGTAGCTCGTGCCTCGCAACCCTGGGCTGACCGATTAAACGCCGTTGGCGTTTGCTGATTCGTCGCCGCTAAAAGTGCATGACACGTTGCAGTTCCAAGGAATCACACGCAAGTCCCAGCCGTCGCGCGATGGATGGGTGTGCAATCCAATGCTGATCTTCGCTGCCGGCTGAATCATCTGATTCAGACCTGCAAAGATGGACAGGAAGGATTTCTGACGGCGGCAGAGAATGTCGCTGACCCGGACAGCAAAAAATTGTTCAGCGAGTATTCCCTGCAGCGATCCAAATTCGTGGGGGACCTTCAATCGATGGCGCATGAACTCGGCGAGAGCGACCCAGAGGCGGAGGGGAGTGTCACCGGGACGGCTCATCGCGGCTGGATGAATTTGAAAAGTGCCATTTTGAGCGAGGACGCGCATGCGGTTTTGGTCGAATGCGAGCGGGGAGAGAGCCACGCGGTGGCCCAATACGAAAAGTTTCTGCAGCTTGAGCTTCCCGCTCCCATCCGGGAACTGGCCTCGCTGCACTACGCGGCTATCCTGGCCGGGCACCACGAGGTGAGGATGCTCGCGGATGCGGGCGGGCCGAAATGGGCGTGAGATGAAGCGCTTGGCTGGAGGAGCAAGGCCCCGCCACAGTGCAGAGCTGAACGCTCATCGTCTCAGGGTGAGGCTGCTATCGCCCGCAAGCCCAGCTATCGAGGGGTCGTGCGGAGGGACAGCGACTGCCGGAGGCAGTCCGGCGGCTGTAGGGCGGGGGAGAAGGTGGTGGCGGGTGCAGGTGCCGTGACGGCCAGCGCCATTTGTGGCGACGGATGGTCAGGCGTCGTTGGATTGCGGGATGTGATCTCAAAACTATCGGCGGGAGTATAACGAAGAATGGGGATACCTCCTCGCGTAATCCAGGCAGTCGCCGCGATGGTGATCGTCACTGTTTCGCCCTGGCGGTCGCTGAAACGCCGTGCCAGACAAGCGAAGGCAACCGGCGAAACGGAGGGGTCGCGGGAAATGCTAATGGCCTGTTTGTCGCTATCCGAAGACCCGGTCGACGGTGACCAACGACCGATGAACTGAACGTAAATTTCCTGATCGGAGAATTGAACGTCCGTAATCGTGCAGTCGGGTGATTGATGCCAATCGTGGCGCGGGTAACCGAGGGACTCGAGGCGGAGTGCTGATGGAAATGAGTCGGCACAGATGCCAGTGCCGGCAAAGAAAGCCGTGAGTAGCAAAAGTAGGGCAACGCGTGAAATCATGATGCGTCGGCGATGACGCGAAACGGCCGCGTGTTTCGCGACGCGCGGGGCAGTCCATTGCAAGGCATGGTCAGGCGTTTGGTTCACGGGTGGAACGGGACTTCACGAGGTAGTTCCGGGTGGTGCGATACAAGATGACTGCCGAGGCGAAACCGAGGAACGCAAAGGGGGCAGCGATGGGGAAACCGAGGGAGAAAGCGTTCAACAGAATAAAGGGAGCAGCGAGAGCAAGGGGGGCGAAAAGCAGCCACATACCGAAGAGGACGATGAACCTGGGTGGGCCATCGACTGCGGAACGGTAGGCGAAGCCCTCGGCATAAATGTGTTGCATGGGGTCGACGGCGGCGATCATGCCAATAGGCGCTCCGCAGTCGGCACAAAAGGCGGCTGTCGGTGCATTGGCGAGGAGGCACTTGGGACAGAGTGCGGCCTCTTCTGCAGAGGGTTGGTGTTCCGATTCATTACTCATAACTTTCGTTCCTAGGCGCCATGCGGAAGCGCCTCCGTTGGATGCAAGTGAGCCGAACCCTTTGACATTCTTTTCGAGTAGCACACGACTGATCGATGGGACAGCGATTTTGCTCCGCCCGCGCTGAACGGTCGTGGTCCACGCGTCGAGTGGGGTCCAGCCTAACGCGTGAGGACACGCGTCCTACACCGATGATCGCTACGCGCTAGTAGCCGGGCTTTCCGCGCAGATCTTCGAAGCGATCGACCTTGTAGCCGGAGCCGGCCCGGCGGATGGGGGTGACGTCCTTGGTCGTGGGCGCAGGAAGCAGCGGGTCGGAGAGAATGGTGTCGGTGTCGGCCTTGGTGACGACCGCCGGCGGCGGAGTCGGGTTTGCAGTGGGTGCCTTGTGGGTCTTGCCCGCCGCGACTGGCGCGGGTGTCGGAGTGGCCTTGGCAGCAGCGGCGGCGGCGGCAATCGGTGCGGGAGCCTTCGTGCCTTTCTTGGCCGGGGCTGGAGTCGACGCAGTGGCGACGGACGCGCTGGCGGCAGACTTCTTGGAAGACTTGGCTGGTGGGGTGGGTGTGGCGGCCGCGGCGGTGGATTTGGAATGCTTGGGTGCCGGGGTCGATGGTTCCGTGGCCTCGGCGGTTTCCGTTTTGGGAGTCTTGGAGATTTTGGCGGTCGCTGCGGGTGCCGGAGTGGGTGTGGGCGGCGGAGCCTTGGCAATCCTGGGCTCGGGCGTCGCAGGCGCGGGTGTCGGCGTCGCGACCTTGGTGATGAATTTGGCGACGGGCGTGGGGGCCGGGGCGGCGGGCGGGAGCGGGTTGACCTTCGCGAATCGATTGGGTGCGCCAGCGGGCGGGGGACCAAAGACGGGGGTCTCGACGTGCGGGCCGGCGATGATCGGGGGCGGGGCAGGGGGGTAGGTGTTGATCGGGATGCTCACCATGTGGTTGCCGTTGGGACAGGCGCGATGGGCGGCGACGAATTCGTTGGGGGTGTAGTAGTTGCTGAAGTCGCGGGCGAAGCTGCTGCGGAACATGCCTATTTGCAGGTTCTTCCGCATCTCGAAGTGGAGATGGGCATCGTACTGGCCGAAGTTGTTGCCGATGCGGGCGATCTTCTGCCCGCGCTTCACCTGTTCGCCTTCCTGGACGAAGAATTCGAGCAGGTGGCCGTAGAGCGAGTCGACGTATTTGAGGGTCGATCCTTCGTAATAGGCGTGACGGAGAATGACCACGTTGCCCCAGCCGACGTGGTAATTGCGGGCGAACATCACGAAGCCATTCGCCGTGGCATAGACCGGGTCGCCGAGATCGGTGTCGCCGCCATGCACGCCGTTCCAGTCTTCACCCAAGTGGCCATTTGGCCGATAACCGCGGGCGATGTAGTAGCCTTCGCCGGTGCCGTTCGGGCCTACGGGGAGTTCAAAGCCATCGGCAGCACGCACGGTGGCCGTGTCTTCGGCGCATAGCGGGAGGGAACTGACTAGAATGGCGAGAGCGCACAGGACGGACAAGCGCATGGGTCGGCCAGCATAAGCGGCCCTGCCGACGCGGGCAACCCTCGATCCCGCCAAGGCAAACACCCGCATGCTAACGGAGAAACAGCAGGACGAGGACGCCCGCAATGATCCGATAGATGCCGAACCCGATAAAGGTGTGGCTTTGCACGTAGCGAAGGAGCCATTTCACCGCGATAAAGGAGACGATGATCGCCACGACGGAGGCGAGAATGAGCATGCCCCAATCAATCGGGGGGGCATTGGGCACGGGATGATGCAAGGCATCCATGGTCTGCTTGGCGCCGGCGGCGAGCATGGTGGGAATGCCGACGAGAAAGGAGAATTCCGTGGCCCGGACGCGGCTGGCTCCGACGAGCAGAGCGAGAATGATGGTGGAACCGGAGCGGGAGGCGCCGGGAAATCCAGCGGCAATGAGCTGCGCCAGGCCGATGGTGATCGCCACTGGCCAGGAGATTTCATCCGGCAAATTCTTGCCGCGGACCAGAGCTTCGATCGCAATGAAGACCACGCCGCCGATAATCAACGCCCACGCGACGGGCTGTATTTCCTCGGGGAGCTTGAAATGCAGCTTCTTCATGATGATGCCACCCACGGCGGTAATGCCGAAGGCCACGACGATTTTGGCCAGCAACTGCTGGCTGGCCGGCTCCCGCAGTTTGGTCAGCATCGTGAGCCGGTCGCGGAAGAGGGGGATCACCGCGAGGACGGCGCCCACTTGAATGACGATGTTGAAGATGTCGCTGCGGAGAAAGCTGTTGGGATCGATCTTTAGCAAATGCTCGGCGATGAGCAGATGGCCGGTGGAGGATACCGGGAGAAATTCCGTGAGGCCTTCGACGAAACCCAGAATGATGGCGAGGAGCCAGATCGGCATAGGGAAAAAAGGTGAGCAGGCAGCCTCTCGATCGGGATCGAGCGAACGCCTGTCTCGGGAAGGGGATGAAACTAGATCGCAGCCTCGCCGCGCTCTTCGGTGCGAATCCGGATGGCGTCTTCGACGGGGAGAATGAAGACCTTGCCGTCACCGATCTTGCCGGTCTTGGCCGAGCTCACGATGGCTTCCACGGCTTTGGCGATGCGCTCATCGGCCAGCACGATCTCAAATTTCACCTTCGGCAGGAAATCCACAGTGTATTCGCTGCCGCGATAGATCTCCGTGTGCCCCTTCTGCCGGCCGAAACCTTTTACTTCACTGATGGTCATGCCTTCGATGCCAATTTCCGACAATGCTTCCTTCACGTCCTCGAGCTTAAAGGGCTTGATGATGGCCTCGATTTTTTTCATAAGGCGCAATTGCTAGCGGCTCTTTTTGAATTGGCAAGCCCACAGCGCAGGGAAATGTATAAATTTGTTCAGTGCGGCGGAAAACCCCTTGCCGAGCGGGGACGCGCGGAACAAATAAGGCGATGCCTCACTTGGGTTCTTGGATCAGGGAAAGCGACGAGTCACTTTTTGCCGGGTTTTTAGCTGCTCATCCGGAGATCACGCTGGGCAACGCCCGGGTGGGGCCGGTGGATCCGGCAACGCTCGACGGCCTGCTGGTGACAGGCGGCCCTGACATCTCCATAGGGTTCCACAATGTTCCACCGCACGACCCGGATTTGATCAAAGACCCGGAGCCGGATCGGGACGCTTGGGAATTCGCCGCGGTGCGGTCTGCCGTCGAGCGAGGGTTGCCGATCCTCGCGATTTGCAAGGGTGTGCAGGTGCTCAACGTGGCGCTGGGAGGCACCCTCCATCTCGATATTCGCGGCCACGATCTGCCGGAGATGAAGTCGCAAAACATTCAGCCGATGCGTTTTGACAGCGCCGCGCGGCATCGCTTTGAGCAGGTCAATAGCTCGCACCACCAGGCGCTGGATCGCGTGGCGGATGCGCTGGCGGTGGAGGGCTGGCATGCGGGAGACGGCACGATCGAGCAAGTTCACCTGCGCAATTACCCATGGGGGGTGGGCGTCCAATATCATCCGGAGCGCGATACGATCTACACCAGCCTCTTTGAGGATTTCTTCGCCCAACTCCGTGAACCACATTAATGCTTCTCCCGTCCCGGCGCTCGATCTGAGCATCCGTTGCGGTCTCGACTTTACCTACGAAGCGGCGGCGGCGACGCCGATCATGCTCGTCATCCAGCCGCGCGACGGCGCGGCGCAGCGCATCGAGGCCGAAGAGATGCATCTCGGGCACGATCTCGAGGTGGAGCAGGGGGAAGATGCCCACGGCAATGTCGTGCATCGCCTCACTCTGCCGCCGGGACGAACGACGATCCGGCACGATGCGCTCGTGGCCGTGCCCTCGGTGCGCGAGGATTTTGGAGCGGTCGACGATCCGGTGCCTGTCGAGGAGTTGCCTCCCGAACTGCTCCGCTACACGCTGCCCAGTCGCTACTGCGATTCGGATCGGCTGATGAATTTTGCCTTCGAGAAATTTGGCACCGTGCCACATGGCCTCCCGCGCGTGCAGGCGATCTGCGACTGGGTCCACCACAATATCGAATACCGCTTCGGCTCCGGCAGTCCGTACACCGCGGCCAGCGAGATCATCGAGCAGGGCTTCGGCGTGTGCCGGGATTTCGCGCACTGCGCGGTCGCGCTCAGCCGCTGCTTTAATATCCCCACGCGCTACGTCACCGGTTACGTGCCGGATGTGGCCTTCGAAGACCCGGGCACGCCGATGGATTTTCATGCCTACATGGAGGTCTATGTCGGTCACCGGTGGCAGACCTTCGACGCACGATTCAACGTGCCCCGCGTGGGCCGGGTGAAGATCGCCTGCGGCCTGGACGCGGTGGACGGCGCCTTCTCGACCATCTATGGCGCGGCGACGCTCTCGTCATTTCTGGTCTGGGCTTATCAAGTCGATCCCGCCGAGGTCAAAGTGGGCGATCCTCTGGATATGACGAAGCGCCTCGACGGCACGGCCGTCTTGCGCTTCCCCGCGCAGCGGTTGGCCACGGCGCGCGCGTGAGCGGGAGTTGGGAACCAATTCCTGATCCTTGGATTAATCGCCGGCCGCCATCTGAAACGGCCAATGGGGCAGGCAGTTGCGATCTAGGTGAAAACCCAACCGTTATGCGAAACTACCTTGTTTATCCCGTCTTCATTCTCGCCGCTGCTGCTCTGACCGGATGTGATGTCCGCGTCAAATCAGACGCGCCACCGACCACCGTCGAGAAGAAAGAGACGACCATCATCAACCCGGCCCCGGAAAAGAAGGTCGAGAATAACACGACCATCGTTAATCCTCCTGCGGAGAAGAAATAAATCGCGGATTAGTTTCTGGTTAGGGCACGAACGCGAAATACACGACGGCACAGCCGAGCAGGCAGATCGCCAGCGCCACGAGGCCCAGCGGGCGCCACTTCGGGACCAGGCACCAGAGCAGCAGGCCCGTCGCGCAAGTGACCAGTAACAGCACGCCGGCGATATCGATGATCAGGCGCCAACCGGGGCCGGCATCCGTCCCGCGATGGAGATCGACGAAGCGACCGCTGAATCCGTACGATTCCAGGGAAACTTCGGCATGCCCGTCCGCGCGCTGGATGGTGACATCGGTATGACGGCCGGGAGACTTGAAGGAAAGCGTAAGATGATCGTCCTCGATTTCAAAGGAATCGAGCGCGCCGGTCGCCGAGAAATCCTTGCGCAGTTTCTCCACGATCGCCAGTTTGTCCGGCGCCTTGTCCATCGCCTCGGGAAGCGTGCCTTCTTTTTTCACGATGTGCGGCGTGGCAAAGCCGAACCATTCCTCGTGGTTCAACATGATCCCGGTGACGGAAAAGAATATGACGGCAAGCAGGCCGAGCATCGAGATATAGATGTGGATCGTGCGCGACCATTTTTTGAAGGCCAGTCGCCGATGATGACTTGAATCCGTGCTCATCAGGGTGGACCGAAACTCAGGGTCGCCTGGCCATACTCGGCGCTCGCGGCGATGACGGCTTGCGCTGGCAGCCGGTTGCAGTCGATTTTCGTGCTCCCAATGGCATGCGAGCCATGCTGGCGATTTACCTCGAGGAAGACGGTATACGTGCCCGACGGGAGCGGCTTGCCTTGATCATCGAGGCCGTCCCACACGATCCGATGCTGCCCCGCCGGGCGCGTCGCGCGTGTGACGGTGGCTGCCCATTGCTGATCTTGCTGCGCAAGTTTCCACCATTCGGAAAGATCGGGAAGATACTTCGGGGCATTGCCCCATACCGCCACCGTGCGGACACGTTTGCTATTGGCGTCCTCCACCCACACCGCCACGTAGGGTCGGCGAATCTGCCGCGCATTTCCCGATGGCGTTTTGAGGGTGATCGTGACGGCAACCTGGTATTTGGTGGGCCATAGGCCTGGCTGGCCGGCAACCGGCGGCGTGGGTGCTGCGGCGGGGGCGATTTCATAGGTGCCGAAGCGGGGGCTTCGGAGTTGGCGGCCATCGGCCGTGACGATGAGGCAATCGGCATCCGGAATCTGTCGCACCAGCTCCAGGCCTTCCTCTGGTTTCAAGACGCAGAGCGT
Organism: Chthoniobacter sp.; assembly: GCF_040003245.1. Taxonomy (NCBI): domain Bacteria; kingdom Pseudomonadati; phylum Verrucomicrobiota; class Spartobacteria; order Chthoniobacterales; family Chthoniobacteraceae; genus Chthoniobacter; species Chthoniobacter sp. The sequence continues at coordinate 1,247 of NZ_JBDUCX010000264.1, read as the reverse complement.
CGTCGCCAGGGCATTGGCGTTGGCGCTGTTCCCGGCGATGACCGTCGCGCTGGCCACCCCCTGCGCCGGCAGGCCCGTGCGTGGATCCATGATGTGCGAATAATGTTTGCCTCCGAAGGTGTAGCCGCGCTCGTAGGCCGCGCTCGTGGAGATCGCGCGATCGGTCAATTTCACCTGCGTCAGCGGCGGCGCGTTGTCCTCGTTGTGGGCGGGATTGGCGACGCTGATCGCCCATGGTGTTCCCGGCGCCTGGCTGCCGCCGGCGAAAATGTCTCCACCCACGTTCAGCAGGATGCCCTGAATCGTGGGCGCCCTGGCCCGCGCCGCCACCACGGCCTTGCTAATGATGAAGCCTTTCCCGAGCGAACTGACATCGAGCGTTCCGGTGGTCAGCCGCGTCACGGTATGCGTGGCGCGGTCCAGCTTCCAACCCGGCAGCGCCAGGGAGCGGACGATCGGGAGCAGCGTGGCGGCCGACGGCGGAGTGCCGGCTTTCTCGGCCGCTTTCCACACCCCGATGAGTTCGCCGAGATGGCCATTGTAAGCGCCCCGGGATTTCGCCGTCCAATAGTCGTAGAACGACAGCACATCGAGCAACTCCGGCGAGCACGGTACCGGGCTGGTGCTGGCATTGACGCGACTGATTTCGCTGGTCTCGTCGTAGGTGCTCAGGATCTTTCGCAGACGCTCGATTTCGTCGAGGATTGCCATTTCCACCGCGGCCGCCTGCTGGGCATCGGGCGCCTGCGCTTGCAGGTCGAGCGACGTGCCCAGCACTCCTTCGTGATGGAACTGGAAAACCTGCGGCGGCTCCGCGCCGGACGCCAACCCGGGCAGCGAGAGCACGAGCACAAGGCCGGCGAGCAAGCCGCGAAAAATACCGCCCCAGCCGACGGGAAGAAATGCTGGGGGAGACATTCACGTTATAGAGCCATACGTGATTGCACGTGTCAATCGCACTTCCGGCGCACCCACTTTTATGCTCGGCAATTCCGCTGATCCGTCGTGCAATGGCGCGTGACGATCACCCGGCGATTTCCGCGCGTGTTGCGCCTTGGCGGTTTGGTCTTCCTGGCAGGGTTGCTCCTGCTCGGCGGCGCCGCTTGGTGGGCGCATAGTCACCTGACGAAGCTCCTCGTCGCCTCGTTCAATCGCGCCTGTCCCGAGTTAATGCTTTCGGCCAGGACGGCGGCGTTTTCGTATTCCCTGGCGACGGCGCGACCGGGCACGTCGTGGAGCCTAAAAAG
>NZ_JBDUCX010000263.1:0-9063 GCF_040003245.1 Chthoniobacter sp. | reverse complement strand
AACCTCCGCCAGCGCGCCGAGGGCAGCGAGGCCAGCGCGTTCGGCATGCACCAGGCCGACGCCGGCAGCGACGCCTACGACCGCGATTTCGCCCTCAGTCTCCTTTCCCAGGAACAGGACGCCCTTTACGAGATCGAGGAAGCGCTCAAGCGCGTCGACCTCGGCACCTACGGCATCTGCGAAATGAGCGGTAAGCCGATCGCGCACCCCCGCCTCGAGGCGCTGCCGTTCGCGCGCTACACTGTCGAATGCCAATCCCAAATTGAGAAGCAGGGCAAAGTCACCCGCGCCCGCGTCCCCGTCACCTCACTCTTCGGCCTGACCGACGAAGAGCCGGCGGAAAACGAAGAAGAAGAAACGGTCAGCGAACCTAAGGAATAAAGCCGCCATGGCCCGCGAATTCATCATCCTCGAATGCACCGAAGCGAAAGCTGAGGGCAAACCCGTCTCGCGCTACATCTCCACGCGCAACAAGAAGAGCCCGAACACACCGAACCGGCTCGAAAAGAAGAAATACAATCCCAACTTGAAGCGCCACACGCTCCATCGGGAAACCAAGTAAACGTCATGCAACCCAAGACTCCGCAACGCCGTTCCAACTTCCGTAAGGCCAACCGCACCATGCCGCGGCGCCGGATCGATATCGCCCTCGAGGCGCTCGATTACAAGAACCCGGACATCCTGAAGAAGTTCGTCACCGAGAGCGGCAAGATCCTGCCCCGCCGCCTTACCGGCATGCCCGCGCATTTTCACCGCAAGATCACGCGCGAAATCAAGCGCGCCCGTGCGGTGCTGCTCATGCGCTGATTTTTCGGCGTCGACCGATCTACTTTCAAAGCGCGCTCTCGTGAAGGGAGCGCGCTTTTTTGCCGTCACCCCTTGGTTTCACCACGAAGGCACAAAGACACCAAGTTATGGGGTCGGATAGGAGCGCCGCCCTTCCCCTCCGTGTCTTCGAGCCTGCGTGGTAAAACCCCGAGACTTTCGCCGAATCGCCACATTTGGCCTTGCGAAATACGAAATCTCGCTTACGTAGTTTCCGGGTGTGGGCGAGCCAAAGGCTTGGCGCGCTTGTATTTCCCTCAGCCAACAACCGAATCCATGAACATAGCCCTGTTCCTCCTCCTCGGTTGTTTGATTCCAGTGTGGCGGCGCATTAGTTTGCAGCGCCCCTGGCGGCTCGGAAGGACGCGGCAGACAGCGGCTCAACCTCACACCCCCCGGCGAAGTTTTCCCATAGTGGCTGGCCGAAGAGCGCTCCATCGAACGAGCGCCCGGCACCCCTTCAGGATCCGTGCACCTCGCGTGCGCTTCCCGGGCATCGCAACACCACGTAACGTAAATAATCACTCCGATGAGACCAAACGACTCGCGAGGCTCCGGCCGCCGCTCCGGCCGCGGACCGCGCCGCCCCTCCCGCTCGCGCAACGACGCAGCACGCCCCGCCCAAACCCCACCCGCAAAAAAGACATTCTGGCAAAAGCTGGTCTCGTTTTTCCGTCCCGCTCCCTCCACTTCGAACGGGACGCAGTCCAGCTCGAACTCCGCGCCCCGCAAGGAATCGCGCGAGGCGCGGCCTGGACGTAAACCCGAATCCGTCGAGGTCACCTCGCCGAAACTTTACGTCGGCAACCTCAGCTACGAGGCCACCGAGAGCGACCTCTTCGAGCTCTTCAACGGCGTCGGCGTCGTGAAAAGCGCCGAGATCGTCACCCACAAATACAACGAGAAGTCCAAGGGCTTCGGCTTTGTCACCATGAGCGCGACCGACGACGCCAAGCGCGCCGTGGTCGAATTGCACGACAAGGATTTCATGGGTCGCAAGCTCGTCGTCAGCGGTGCCAAGACCACCGAGCGCGAACCCAACTACCGCGGATAACCAAAACCGCAGGCCAACTTCAAGAAGCCCACTGGAAACGGTGGGCTTCTTTTTTATGCAGCCTTCCATCAACGTCAATCGGACCAACCGCCGCCTATTTCGCAGTCCCAACACGTGCTTCCCGCTCCTCCCAATTTCTTCATCATCGCTGGCCCTACCGCTGTCGGAAAATCCGCCATCGCCGTGGCTGTCGCCGAGCGCTGCGGTGGCGAGATCATCGGTGCGGACGCCTTCCAGATTTATCGCGGCCTCGACATCCTCACCGCCAAGCCCTCACCGGAACTGCGCGCCCGCATGCCCCATCATCTCATCGGCGAAATCCCCCTTAGCCAATCCTTCGACGTCGCCCAATACCTCGCCCTTGCCCATGAACGCATCGCACAAGTCCGCGCGCGCGGCCACATCCCCATCGTCGTCGGCGGTACTGGATTGTATCTGCGCGCTCTCATGCGTGGCCTCGCCGACCTTCCCGGCGCCGACCCCGATTTGCGCATTGCTCTTGAAGCTCGTCCCTTGGCGGATCTCCAGCGGCATCTCTGCGAACTCGACCCCGCGTGCAGCGCATCCATCGATCTCCAAAACCCCCGCCGTGTCATCCGCGCACTTGAGGTCTGCCTGCTCACCGGTCGTCCCTTCTCCAGCTTCCGTGAAGAGTGGTCGGCAGATTCATCACCCCGCTGTGGCGTCGTCCTCACCCTCGATCGTGAAACCCTCCACGCCCGCATCGCCCTTCGTACCACCGCCATGTTTGAGGCCGGTGTCGTCGACGAGGTGTCCCACTGCGGCGAGCTCGGCCCCACGTCAGGCCAAGTGCTCGGTCTCCGGGAATTGCGAGCCCTTGTGCGCCGCGAAATCACGCTTGCCCAATGCTCCGAGGCGCTCGCTCAATCCACCCGGCAATACGCCAAGCGGCAAATGACCTGGTTTCGCCGCGAGCCCGCGCTCGAGTTGATCGACATCGCCAGTCTCTCCACCGACGAACTGATCAACCGGCTGACGGCTCAGGCCGCGACAATCAAGGCACCGTAGCCATCCGCGGCGCAAACCGGACCAGAGATCAGGAAGACGATTTTTCCGGAGAGTCCACGTCCGCAGTCACGATCGTCTGGGCGCGAACGATGACTCCGTCACCAATGGTGATCGGTCCTAAAATCGAGGCGTTGGCGTACAAGATGACGTCGTTCCCAATGGTTGCCCCTCCTTCACCGACGGTGCGATGACCCACCGTGCTCCCTTGGTAGATGCGAAATCCCCTCCCGATCGTATTGCGCGAACCGATCACCGTCCCCAGACCATGGATCACCTGAAGCCCCACGCCAATCACGTTGGAGAAATAAATCTCGCAGCTGCAGACTTCGCGCATGAGCCCATGGACCACCGGAAGAGTCGGAGAATCCGCACCCTCCGCCTCGCGAATCTCGCGGCCCAGCCGGTAAAAAAAGACGGGCAGGCTGTTCCCGTTGGCGACGATCTCCGCAATGATGTTTTCATCTCCGCGCTCTCGGACGGAATACCGGGCATCGGCCAGGGTGGCCGCCAGCGCGCGATCGATCCAAACCGGTTTGATCTCGTAGCTCTCGCCCTGAAAGGCCTTGGCCATCAGGAAGCGGACAAAGGCCCTGATTTGAGAACTCATCTAAAACGCATGCTCCATCGTGAAGCTGCCGGAGCGATTCTCGAGGCTGGAATAGCAGAGGAGCCCCCCATACTCACAAGAAACGGTAAAGTAGCCGAAATCCCCACCCAAAAACTCACCGGCCCCCGGCCATATCTCGGCACAAGGCATACCTCTTTCCAGCCTCGGCATATCCTTCCCCGTCAATGTCGCTTCCAGTGGTTCGTGGCTCCTGGTGCTGAACAGCTTGAGAGTGATCTTCGTATCGTCCGCGATCTCTCCATAGACTTGGGGTATCGCGTGAAGATACAAAACGCCTATCGCGTCGGGCCGGGCGGACGCCAACCCCCAGGTACTCCGTTTGCGAGGCCGCTGATGATGTTCAATTCCCAAGGAGCATTCATTCGGAAGGACGCCCGGCGCTTTCGATGTAACCAACGACGTCACGATTCGACTGGGAAGAGCGCCGGATTCCTTTCGGAATTCAAGGGTCAGCTTTTCCTGCGGAAGAGGAATCCAAGTCGCCTGTCCGGTCGAATGTCTCACGGATTTGCCGCTGAATTGGATCGTATATGCCCCGGGGTCGCAATCCGGGTACACTTCGACAGTGCGTTCGATACCAGGCAACGGCAAAACGACCATGTAGGCCTTTTGATCGGAAACTTCCACATGGTCGGTCTCGTGTTTCGAATAATTGAAATTCGAATGCGTGACTTGGAAATCACTGCCGTCGTTTCTCTCGTTCCCAATCAGCATCCGCGTAAAGGCATCCACCACGTGAAAGGAAATCGAAGCGTGACCGGGCTTCCCATCGAGCCAGTCGACCAAATCGGGAATGTGTTCGGCCGGCACAATCTTGACCGTCTGGTATGGCATCAGAGCGGGTAGGGTGATCTTCGTGTCTCTTGCCTCATTTGCCGCATTGCGAACATGTAACTGTACCACCTGACTCTCACATTGATGATGCCCGTTGTGAAAAACACCAAATGAACGTGTCGCAGAATCATCGCGAAGCGTCCAACAGGCCTCCTCACCTTGGGTAATGGTGCGCCCCTCTTCGATCTCATGTGTCGAGTACGCCCGTCCATAACTGTGGACGATCGAAACTCCTTTAGGAGTTTCATAGATAGCCATTACAGCGGCGTAAGGAATAACGAGGTTTTGCGTGCTAAAGATTTCGATTTCGACCGAGCCTTCAAAGTCTTCGTCGGTCCCGCAGGGGCGGTAGTTCAAAACCTCGCCGTCGCCGAACTTCAACTCTTCCCGACGGAACAGACGCCCAGTCATGTCTCGCAACGATGCTATGATCGCCACTTGGAGGTCCCGCTTCTGCTTCCAATAATTCAGGAACGAGAAAGTCGTCGAAAAGGACGCCTTCTTATTCCGGTAGTAAAACAGGGCGGAAGACCTAAGGACTACCCCGAAGTCCCCAGCGTAATTGGATTTTTGGGAGATTTTCTCGCGGGGAACCGATGACATGAACTTTCAAAGATATTCTTGGGATCTCGGAGGCAGCAACACTTTTGACCGCTTTCCCGGCAAAATCGTCCGCCACAAGGCGTCACTCGATATGATCGACATCGCAAGTCGCTTGCCGGAAAGGAACTGATCAACGGATTGGCGGCTCGAGCCGCGACACTCAAGGCGCCGCGGGTGTCCGCGCCAACTGCTGGCGGGCGAGCTTCCCGAGGTACGGGATCTCCCATTCCTTGCCGCTGAAGGCCTTGATCACCAGGACGACCCAACCCACGAAGATCGCGATCCGGATGAAAAGACTGGCCAGCCAGAGCAAAGTGCCGACGAGGGGAACGCCATGCAAGATGGCATAGGCGATGCTGAGCCCGATGGAAAGCCCGATCCAGAGGCCGCCAAGAAACACGGACTGCATCGCATAGAAACGGACGTACTGATCCTTTTTCTCAATGACCAAAAAGACAACGCCTCCGATGAGCAAAAAGAAACTGGCCAGTGCGGCCGCAAGATGAGGCTGCAGACCGGTGCCTTCGGCTGCGGGCTGGACTGCGGTGGCGTCTGCCGCTGCGGATGAGGCGGCCGGTTGCGGCGGGCTGGGCGGCGTGGCCGCGGGACCGGAAGCCGGCTCAGGCGGAAGCGAAGACGGAACGGTGGGATCGGACATAATTGGAGGCTGAGCGTAAAACGTCCGTGCGCAGTGTCAATTCAACCTCCACACCGTGAAGACTGCCGTCGACAGGAAAACTTCATTATTTACGCCGGCAAACGAGCCGCTAGTATCGTGAGTCGTTCTTTCTTCCTGCTCTCGGGCAGGCGGTTATCCCCAGGGCAATCTCCACAACCATTTGTAGATTATGGCCAAGAAAACCGACAGCACCACCAAGCCCGCCGCACTCAACGGCGCCGCACCCGCGGCCCCGACACCCGTGAAGCGCACCGTCAAACCCGCCGCGAAGGCCAAGCCTGCCGGCAAAAAAGCGAAGGCGCCCCTCACCAAGGCCAGACGGATCACCAAGAAAACCGTCGCCACCACCAAGCCTCGCTATACCCAGGACGACGTCGCCCTGCGCGCCTACTTCATTTCTGAGAAGCGCCGCGCTCATGGCATTCCCGGCGACGAGCATCACGACTGGCTCGAAGCCGAACGCCAGCTCCTCGCCGAAAGCCTCAAGCCCAAAAAGGCGAAGAAGGCTTAAGGATCTCGCGTCCTCGGCAGCTCTATTCCGAGCGGCGTGAGGAGTGAAAAGGCCAGTCGCACGCGCAGCCATCCGCGTTGCCGCGTATCCTTGGTCTAACGCTTCGCCGTAGACACCGCATCATCCCGCTCTAGAATTCAGCCATGCCCTCGCAGCCCGATATCCAGCAGTCCCTCGCCACCGCCCTCCGCGATCGGCTCGCGATCATCGCGGACCGTGAATTGTTTGCCCGCGACCCGGCCGACCACCTGCATCGCCTCCGCACGGTCTCCGAGCAAATTCTCGCCCTGCAAGGCCAGCTCCCGCCACCGGTCGACCCCCAGCTCGCCCACTTCCTCGAGCGCCAGAGCTACGACAAGGCCCTCGCCTTTCTCGAAGCTTGCTGACCCACCTTCCGGGCCGGCAGCGAGATTTTCCCTGACCGCGCTCGCGGTCTGTGTATGCTCGGCCTCCCATTCCGTCCATGGAACCACTCATCCAACTCCTCCGCCAAAACGCCCGCACTCCCGTTGCGGACCTCGCCCGCGAACTGAACCTCTCCGAGAGCGTGGTCGCCGAGCGCATCGCGCGGCTCGAGGCCGATGGCGTGCTCCTGGGCTACCAGGCCGTGGTCGATTCCCAGAAAGTCTCCGGTTCCATCGTCACCGCCGTCGTCGAGGTGAAGATCACCCCCGAGCGCGGCGGCGGCTTTGATCGCCTCGCCGATCGCATCGCGAAATTCTCCGAGGTGCAGAGCTGCTATCTCATGAGCGGCGGCTACGATCTCCTCGTCATCCTCGAGGGCAACAACCTCCAGGACATTGCCACCTTCATCGCGGAGAAGCTCAGCACCATCAAGGGCGTCATCTCCACCGCCACCCGTTTCCGCCTCAAGACCTACAAGGAAAACGGCGTCTCCCTTACCCGCGAGATCAAGGCGGAGCGCCTCGCCGTCACGCCATGAAGGCATTTGGCATTTATCATTTGGCATTTGGGATTTGGGCCGCCCGAGCTCGGTAGCCGCGCTCGCTCGCGGTTCGGCAACCCCCTTCTCGCGAGGAAAAGCGCGGCTCTCCCGTTGCCCTCAAATCCTAAATGTTAATTGTTAAATCCTAAATTTCATGTCTCCCAAAAAATACATCGCGGACCATATCCGCGACGTTCCTAAATCCGGCATCCGCGAGTTCTTCGATATCGTGGCGCAGGAAAAAGAAGTCATTTCCCTCGGCGTCGGCGAGCCCGACTTCGATACGCCCTGGCACATCCGCGAAGCGGCCATCTACTCGCTCGAGCACGGCCGCACGCACTACACCTCGAACCTCGGCCTGCCCGAGTTGCGCACCTCCATCTGCCGCTACGTGCACAAGCACTTCGGCGTCGCCTACGACCCGCGCACCGAGGTCATCATCACCGTCGGCGTCAGCGAGGCGATCGACCTCGCCCTGCGCGCCATGCTCAACCCCGGCGACGAAGTGCTCTACCACGAGCCGTGCTATGTCAGCTATTCGCCGAGCGTCACCATGGCCCACGGCAAAGCCATCGCCATTCCCACGCGCGCCGAGGATCAATTTCGCCTCACCGCCGACGCGTTGAAATCGCGGATCACCGAGCGCTCCAAGGTGCTCATGCTCAATTTCCCGTGCAACCCCACCGGCGCCACGCAGACCCGCGCCGAGCTCGAGAAAATCGCCCGCCTCTGCATCGACCACGATCTCATCGTCCTCACCGACGAAATTTACAGCGAGCTCACCTACGACAACGCCGAGCACGTGAGCATCGCCTCGTTCCCCGGCATGCGCGACCGCTGCGTCTTCCTGCACGGCTTCTCCAAGGCCTTCGCCATGACCGGTTGGCGCATCGGCTATGCCTGCGCACCCGCGTTCCTCACCGACGCGATGATGAAGATCCACCAGTACGCGATCCTCTGCGCCAACACCACCTCGCAAGACGCCGCCATCGAGGCGCTGGAGCACGGTTCGCGCGGCGTCGAGACCATGCGCCGCGAATACGAGCATCGCCGCAACTACATCGTCCGCGCCTTCAACGATCTCGGCCTCGCCTGTCACAAGCCCGTCGGCGCTTTCTACATCTTCCCCAACATCACCAGCACCGGCCTCACCAGCCGCGAATTCTCGCTCGGCCTGCTGGAGAAAAAGAAAGTCGCCTGCGTCCCGGGTCCCGCCTTCGGCGTGAGCGGCGAAGGCTTCGTGCGCTGCTGCTACGCCACCAGCCTCGACCAGATCAAGACCGCCATGGAACGCATCGGCGACTTCATCAACGAAGCCCGCAAGTAGCCGCCTGCCCTCACGAACGGTTGCCACCGCCGGCAGACGGAATCCGGAGTGGCACCGTTGTGTTCACCACGAAGACACGAAGGCTCGAAGTCGAGAGAGCACGGCATCGCCTCAAACGATGACCATTCCCTTTCCTTCGTGTCTTCGTGCCTTGGTGGTAAAAATTCCTACGGCTTGCCCGCAATGGAAAGCACCCGCAGCACGCGCATCGTCTTCGCCTTGCCATCGACGCGCACATCCCGCTTCTCCACCGAGAACTCGATCGTTGCCGACGTCGTCAAGGAGCCGCCACCGTTATTCTGATAGACCACCTTGTAGTGGTTCCCCTTGTGCTCCGTGATGCGGTAACGCAGGAAGCCATTCCCGTCACTGTTGGGCGAGCGCGTCCATTCGTTTTCCTGCTTCACCTCGTCGGTCTGAAACTGATTCGTGCTCGCCTCCACCGCATCGAGATTGATCTCCGTCACGATCGGGCTCTCCCCATCCGAAAGCCAACCCGCGATGAAGCTAAACACCTTCGGGTGAATCTTCAGTTCCGCCGGCGCCGGCGCTCCCTTTTTGTCCGCGGCCGGCAAAGACGACGCGGCCATGGCCACCGACAGGATCAAGAGAACGAGTCTGAGTTTC
>NZ_JBDUCX010000407.1:0-2722 GCF_040003245.1 Chthoniobacter sp. | reverse complement strand
GCGTCCTGATATTCATCCCAATGCTCGCGCTCGCGCGCATCGGCGAGGGAGAATTTCCAATTCTTCCGCGGCTCCTCGAGCCGGCTGAGAAAACGCCGCTTCTGCTCGCCCTTCGACAAGTGCAGGAAGAATTTCCGCACGAGCACGCCATTGCGGTTCAGGTAGCGCTCGAAGCCATTGATGTCCTCGAAGCGCTGCTTCCAGATATCCTTGGTGATCAGTTCCGCGGGCAGCCGCGCGTTTTGCAGGTAGTCCGGGTGCACACGCACGACGAGGGTCTCCTCGTAATAGCTGCGATTGAAAATGCCGATGCGCCCGCGCTCCGGCATGCACCGGCTCGTGCGCCAGAGATAGTCGTGGTCCAGTTCCTCGGAGGAAGGCGACTTGAACGAGTAAACCTGGCAGCCCTGCGGATTCACGCCCGACATCACGTGCTTGATCGTGCCATCCTTGCCCGCCGCGTCCATCGCCTGAAAGATCAGCAGCACCGCCCATTTGTCCGCGGCGTAGAGCTTTTCCTGCAAATCGCTGAGCATCTCGACGCCTCGCACGAGCAGATCTTTTGCGTCCTTCGCCTCGAGCTTCCAGGTGTCGGCGGGGTCGACGTCCTTGAGCCGGAACTTCTTCGGATGGTCCACGCGATAACGGGCAGTGATCTTCCGGATGGATTTGAGCGCGTCTTTGTTCATGGTTCGGTGAATTTAAGAATGGTGGAAGCAGCAGGCTTGGTGTCGCCTCGGTCCTCTTGCTGAATGGTGAGAATCTCCGGAATCTCGGCGAGTTCGCCGAGCAACTCGCGAAGGTGATGTTGCGGCAGATGCAGCTGGAGAGTCAGCCGCTGCCGCTGCTCGCCGAGGGTCGACCAGTGAGGAATGATCGCTCCCGATCCGTAATCCATGAGCACACGCTCGATGCGCACGCGCGTCTTGCCACCGTCGGGTGCGAACTCGATTGCGACATCCACCGCCGCCAAGCCACCGAACCGATGCACCTCGAACCTGCGCGCAGCGGACAGCAGGAAACGGATGAGAATGCTGACCCCGAGCGCCGCGCCAGCGTAGCCGGTGGCCGCGACCATGCCGATGGCGGCTGCCACCCAGATCGTCGCCGCGGTGGTCGTCCCGCTGATCGTGGCCCGCCCGTGCAGGATCACGCCCGCGCCGAGAAAGCCGATCCCGGTCACGATCTGCGCCGCGACACGGCCGGAATCGCCCGTCGACGACGTGAAGGCATATCCCGCCATGGTAAAGAGCGTCGAGCCGAGGCACACCAGCATCAAGGTCCGTAGCCCCGCCGGCTTCTCCCGACGCTCGCGCTCACTCCCGACGATGCTCCCGCATGCCACCGAAACCAGGACCACCGCAATTTGCACCCACGGCCCCGGCAGCAGGACATGCCAGTCATCCACGAAAAACCGGACAAAGAGCGGGGGCATGCGGAACTTATCGCACTAGTGGGGCCGCCTCGTAAAGCAGCGCGGTGCCCCAGCTTAGGCTGAGGCGCCGGCGTCGGCGGCAATCGGCGCGACGTGTTTCTTTCCACCCCATTTCTCCACGAGGTAGAAGGTCACGGGGATGAGGAAGATCGCGAGGAAGCTGGCCGCGAGCATGCCACCGATGACGACAAAGCCCATGACCTGCCGCGAAAGGGCGCCCGCGCCACTGGCCGTGGCGAGCGGGACGCAGCCGAGGATGAAGGCGAACGAGGTCATGAGAATCGGGCGCAGGCGGAGCCTCGCGCCCTCGAGCGAGGCCTCGATCAAGGGCTTGCCCTGTTCGACGCCCATCTTCGCAAATTCGACGATGAGAATGGCATTCTTCGCCGCGAGACCGATGAGCATGACGAGGCCAATCTGCGCATAGACATTGTTTTCATAACGCCCGACCATCAGCGCCGCGAACGCGCCGACCACGGCCACCGGCGTGCCGAGCAACACGCTGAAGGGCAGCGACCAGCTTTCATATTGCGCGGCGAGGATAAGGAAGACGAAGAGCAGCGAGAGCGCGAAGATGACCGCGGGCGAGACGCCTTGCTGCGCGCGTTTCTCCTGGAAGCTCATGCCGAGATAGTCGTAGCCCATCTCACTCGGCATGGTCTCCGCGAAGACTTTCTCGAGCGCTTTCATGGCCTGCGCGGAGCTGTAGCCGGGCGCGGCGGCGGCATTGAGTTGCGCGCTGCGGTAGAGATTGTAGCGCATGGTGAACTCCGGGCCGCTGATCGATTTCGGCAGCGTCACGGCGCTGAGCGGGACCATCTCGCCCGCGCCGTTCTTGACGAAGAATTGGCCGACCTGATCCGCCTGCGTGCGATACTCACCCTCGGCCTGGACATAAACCTGCCACTGGCGGCCGAAGCGGTTGAAGTAGTTCACGAAGTAGCCGCCCATAAAGGTCTGGAGCGTCTGGTAAACCGCGCTGAGATCGATTCCCTGCTTGAGCACCTTGTCGCGATCGACGTCCATGAAGACCTGCGGCACGCGCGGCGCATAGGTGGTGCTGATGCCGGCCAGTTCCGGGCGCTTGCCGGCGGCGGCGATGAATTTGCCGACGTTCTCGGTGAGAAACGCGAGATCCTTGCCCGCGCGATCCTCGAGAATAAAGGTCACACCACCCGAGGTGCCGACGCCGGGAATCGCCGGCGGAGAAAAGGCGAAGCCGCGCGCGCCGGGAATCTTCGCCAGCTCGGCGTTCACGTGGCGCATGATCGCGGTGTATTTTTCCTC
>NZ_JBDUCX010000262.1:0-9115 GCF_040003245.1 Chthoniobacter sp. | reverse complement strand
CGGCGCTTTTACTATCGCGATATCGAAGCCTTCATCATTCGTCGCACTGCCGGGCGGCAGATCGCGAACTGGGTGCTTGGCGTCTTGCTATTGCTGACAGCAGGACCCCTGATCGCGGCCTATTTCTCAGAGCGCAATGTCGGCGTCCTCTACTCGGCGATCGGCGCGACGTTGTTTTGGGGCCTGTTCGTCGTCATCAACACCGCCCGCGGCGGGACCTGCCAGACGCACATTCGCACCGCGGCCCAGGTTGAACAATTGCCGAGTCTCGCCCGCATTCCCGCGGCGCGCAAAGCGCTCGCGCGGCTGCAGCCCCTCATCATCGCCGCTCAAGGCCAGGCCACTCCCGAGGAACTGGCCGCCGCCCCGTGGATCGCCTTGGAAAGAACGCGGTAGGCGGAACGGAGATTACACCCGCATCCAGACCAGCCACGCCCAGTTCGCCAGGATGGTGGCGATCACGCTATAACGGACGATGCGGCCCACGCGGGCTGGGATGACGTCGAAACGCAGGCGCGGCAGACGAAAGGCGAGGACGGTCGCCGCGTAGAGATCGTAGAGGACGACCCCGCCGTAGCCGAGGAAGGCGAGGGGATTGGTGCCGGCGGCGGCCCACCAATCGTGGTGAAACGTGTAGCGCAGGCAGCGTGTGACGCCGCAGGTGGGGCACGGGAGGCCGGTCAGCCGATGGAAAGCACAACCGGGGATAGGCATGGCAAAATACAACCAACCCCATGCTCCCACGAGCGAACAGAGGGACACCGCGAGCCAGAGCAATTCGTGATCGATCTCACCCGGACGCAAGCGCCGCCAGTTCACGGGTGCGCCCTAATGATGAGAAGAGCCGGCCGCGAATCCCGCACCCAAGGCGGCCATCATGACAAAAATGAAAACCACACAGCACAATAAAAGGGGGAGGAGCACGGCCAGCACGGCGCGCCCCGTGGTGATCTCATGCGCCTTACTGATGCCGATGCACATCGAGACGACGCCCCAGATCCAACCCGCGAGTCCACCGCAGACCGGGATGAGATACAGCGCCGCCGCCGAGCCCTTGACATAGCAATAGGTGCGATAGGTCGTTTCGAACGGCTGCGTGGCACCCTGGCAGAGCATCAGCGAGAGATGAAGAATACCCGCGCCGATGAAGGAACTGAGGGCCAGCACCACCGGTAAAAATATCGCCCAGCCGATATAAAACCCCGCGCCAAATACCATGGGGAAAGCCGGGTTCTCGCCATTGGCAGTAGGAAAGCGAAGATTACTGAACGAGAAGAGATACTGGTAGAGGAGTGCAACGACGGAGGTCGCCCACGTGGTGCTGATGAGATAACCCAAGGGCGCACCTAGCCCACCCTCGCGGCGCATTTTTTCAAAGGTCACGGCAGGCTCGATGAGCGCGCCCCGAATCGTCTGCCAGATAGCGGGGAAAAAGCCGAGGATGTGGCGCTGCTCCCAAGGGGGGCCGTCGCGGCCGATGTCCGAACTGGGCAGGGTGCCGGTCTGCAGCACGCCCTGGAGCACGCCCGGCTTGGCTGCGGCGGAGTAAGGCTTGCCGTCGAGATAGACGATCTCTTCCGGTGGAAAGTAGCGGCCTGTGGCCGTGCAACGGATATAACCCGGGGGGGCATCTGCCGCCGCGCCGGTGGGACGGGCTTCCTTCAGCGCCGTCCAGTTCGCCATGCCTTCCTTCCACACGAGCGTGTTTTCGTTGATCGTTCCAGCGGCGAGCAGAGCGTCGAGCTCGCTGTCGGAGACCGGTCCCTGGCGTTGATCCCCCTGTGCGTAATACCAGTTCATGTTGTCCTTGTTCTGTGGTGGTGGGTCTTTTACTTTCCGCCGCACGCGGCGAAAGGCCGCAGTGAAGATGAATCCCACCTGCGAGTAAAACGAAAACGCATGTCCACTGCCTCCCCGGTTGAGTCTGGATCCCTGACGTGTCCCGCGTGCGGCGCCGCGCTCGGGCCGCATGGGCTGGATGCGGCGCAAGAGGGTGTCTGCCCGGCCTGCCGCGCGGGCCTGCGCGGCCAGGTATTCCCCGTGTGGTGGACTCCCGTGAAGAGCGCTTCGACCTTCGAACGCGCCATGGAAGGAGAAGCGGTCTGCTTCTTCCACCCGGCCAATCGTGCCGTGCTCCCCTGCGATACCTGCGGCCGCTTCCTCTGCTCGATCTGCGATCTCCCGGTCGGCTCGCGGCACTTGTGTCCGGTGTGCCTGAGCAAGGGCTTGGGCAAGGAAAAGCTGCCTGAGATCATCCCGCGCCGCTTCCTCTGGTCGCGCACGGCGCTCTGGCTGGGGGCGGTGCCGCTCATTTTGTCGATCGCGATTTGGCCGGTCCTCTTCATCAGCGGCGGGGCGGCGGTGATCATCGCGCTCGTTGGCTGGAGTCGACCGGGTAGTCTCGTGCGCGGGCGGCAGCGTTGGGCGGCCGTCCTGGGCGTGGTGCTGGGGTTGCTTCAGGTGGGCGTGTGGTTCGGTTTCATTTTCCTGATCTCCTACGCGAGTCGGCATTCCAAATGAGCACTGCGACGCCCGCGTATCGTAAAATTCCCGGTGGCGGTTTTTCGTGGAAAGGCCATGGCAGGCTCTGGCTGGCGGAGGATCATTTGCTGGAGGTCACCTCGATCCTCGTCCTCGAACAGTACCGCCGCTTCTTTTTCCAGGAGGCCCGCGCCTTCGTCGTGCAGCGCACGAATTTGCGTCTCATCTGGGGCTGGATCCTGGGTGGCGCGGGTGCCGTCCTCGGGCTCGTGGCCGGCAGCGCCTTGTGGGTCGCGCTGGCCAATAGCACGGAAGACTGGCACATCGCCTTTTATTTCGCCGCGGGTCCGTTCGGCGTGGGCGCGTTGTTTTTCCTCACGCTGTGGGTGATCAACCTGTTGCTCGGGCCCACCTGCCGCTGCCATCTCCTCACCTCCACCGGCTGGCATGCGCTCTCCGCGCCTACGCGGATGGGCCCTGCGGGCCGTGCGCAGGCCCAGATCGTTTCCATCATCCAAACCGCCCAAGGGCCGGCGCCGACGCCCGAAGCGGCGGTCACACCATGAGGGCCGGGCTCCAGCTACAACGTTGCCTCAATCACGCCGGGCGCGAAGCCATCGCCCGCTGCCCGTCGTGCGGATTCTATTTCTGCCGCGAGTGCATCACCGAGCACGACGAGCGCATCCTTTGCGCGGCCTGCCTCAAGAAACAGAC
The DNA here is from genome assembly GCF_040003245.1 of Chthoniobacter sp. NCBI lineage: Bacteria > Pseudomonadati > Verrucomicrobiota > Spartobacteria > Chthoniobacterales > Chthoniobacteraceae > Chthoniobacter > Chthoniobacter sp. The sequence goes on along the minus strand of NZ_JBDUCX010000262.1, from coordinate 5,920 downwards.
GCCCCAAGCCGAGCGCCCGCGCCGAAATTTCGCGCCGCTGGTCCGCACCACGGCGGCCTTGTGCGGACTGCTCACGGCGTGGTTTTTCTTTTACATCATCGGGCGCGTGCTGCTGGCCACGCCCACGCAGTTTCACGAGGCTGCGGTGTGGAAGGACAAGGTGAAGGATGAAATGCAGAAGGACGACGTACCATGAGCCGCCGGGCCGTCAATCGCGAGGGACCGTCGCCGCTGGAGTGGATCGAAAGCGCCGTGCGTCTGCTGCGCTCCGCGCCGCCGGGTGCGCTGCTCTGCTATTATTTTGGCAGCGCCACCTGCCTGCTCGGGCTGCTCTATTTCTGGGCGGACATGAGCCGCGGCGCCTTTGCGGCCGGGCACTTGATCGAGTCGGCGTTCAATGCCGCCGCGCTCTACGTCTGGATGAAATGCTGGCAGGCCGTCTTCCTCAGCAAACTTCGCGCGCATCTTTTTATGGTGCCGGAGACGCCGTGGACGCTGGGGCGGATCACGCGGCTCGTGCTGGTCCAGGCCACGTTTCAACCGGCCGGACTTTTCCTGCGCCTCATCGCCGCGAACGTCTTGATTCCCTATATCTGGACCTACTCGCTGTTCATGGGCATCGCCATCATGGGCGATGGCACGGAGCCGAGTTTGCGGGTCGTGCTGCGCGGCGCGGTGCGCGAAGCCGGGCTGTGGTGGCGCGAGACCCACCTGGCACTGCTCAGCCTCTTCGGCTTTGCCTTTTTCATCTGCCTTAACGTGAATGTCGTGTGCGCCCTGTTGCCGCTGATGCTGCGCACGTTTCTGGGCATCGAGACCGTCTTCACGCGCGACGGCTGGACGATGTTCAATACCACCTTTTTCGCCGCCACGTTTGCCGCGACCTATCTTTGTTTCGATCCCCTGCGCAAGGCGGTTTTCCTCGTGCGCCATTTCCACGGCCAGTCGCTTCAGTCGGGGGAAGACCTGCGCGTGGAATTGAGGACGCTGCGCAGCCGGTCGCGGCTCGCCGTGGCGGCGCTGCTCGTCGCGGCCACCTTGCTCGGCGGCCCCATGAATACCCTGCGCGCCGCGGAAGCGCCCGCGGCCCCGCCGCCTGCGGCCCAGGTCGATTCTTCCCAGCTCAGCTCTTCGCTCGATCGCGTGTTGGAGCGGCGCGAGTACGCCTGGCGCTTCCCGCGCACCGAGCAGCCGGAGGCCGAGGAAAAAGGCTGGTTGTCCGGTTTCCTCGACAGCGTCGTCAAGACGTTCGCCCGCTGGTTCAAGCGCATGGCGGGGTGGATGGAGAAGTTCGTCGACTGGCTGAAGCATTTGTGGGATTCCGAGCCGGAGAAGGAAAGCAAAGCGCCGCTCAATCTCGACTGGGGCACCATCGCGAAGGGCACCCTGGTCATTCTCGCCGTGGTGCTGGTCGTCCTGCTCGGAATGTTGTTTTGGCGGGCGCGCAAACGGCAGCGCGAAATCGTCGTCGCCGAAGCCGCCGTGCCCATGCCCGATCTCAATGAGGAAAGCGTGACCGCCGACCAGCTCCCCGAGGACGGCTGGCTGCACCTCGGGCGCGAACTCATGGCCAAGGGTGAACTGCGCCTCGCCCTGCGGGCCTTCTATCTCGCCTCGCTGGCCCACCTCGGGCAGCGCGAACTCATCCGTCTGGAGCGTTACAAATCGAACCACGACTACGATCGCGAATTGCAGCGCCGCGCGCGCGGCAATGGGACGCTGCTTGCGGCCTTCGACGAAAATCTGCTGGCCTTCGAGCGCGGCTGGTACGGCGATCACGCCGTCACGCCCGTGACGCTCGACGGTTTCTCGCGCAACGTGGAAAGGATGAAGGCATGCTGAGGCGGCCGCTGCTCCGGATGTTCCTCGCGGTGGCGCTGGCCGTGGCCTTTGTCTGGGGCCTCGCGCAGCTCTTCGTGCTGCGTTACCAGGTGGGTGACATTTATCCGCCGTACTCCTCGCTGCGCGCCGATCCGCTGGGTACCAAGGCGCTGGCCACCGCGCTGGACGAATTGCCCAATGTCGAAGTGCGCCGCAATTTCAAGCCGCTGCCCAAGCTGCACCCGGACGGCCCGGTCACGCTGGTCTACGCCGGCGTGGGCCACCAGGCCTCCTGGACGAGCCAGGAACTGCTCGCCTTCGACACGCTGGTCTTGAATGGCTCCCGGGCCGTCTTCACCTTTTTCCCCGTCGAGACTCCCCCCACCGAGAACGAGGAGAAACGGGCCAAGGCGGAGGAGCGCCGGAAGAAAAAGGAAAAGATCGATGCCGAGAGCGGCAACGAAAAAAAGAAGGATGCGGCTGACGAAAAGAAGTCCCCGGAGTCGGATAAAAAGGGCGCCACGCGCGATTGGAAAAAGACGAAGGACAAGAAATCGACTGGCGCCGACGAGGGGGAACCCGCAGCCTTCATCGACTTCGCCGAGGTCGCGAAACGCTTGGGCTTTAACTTCGGCTATCTGCCCGAGGAGAAGGGCAAGTCCTACTACCGGCACGCCGCGCTCATCGAACCGGGCGGGCACATGGAGTCGGACATTTCGTGGCACAGCGCGCTCTACTTCCGCGACCTCAAGCCGCCATGGAAAGTGCTCTACATGTGCGGCACCATGCCGGTGATCATCGAGCGCCAGTTTGGCCACGGCAGCATCGTCCTGGTGGCGGATTCGTTTCTGGTCAGCAACGAGGCTTTGCGCGGCGAACGGCATCCGCAATTGCTCTCGCGGCTGTTCGCCGGGCCGCCGACCGTCATCTTCGACGAGGAGCACAATAACCTCCGCGAAAATCCCGGGATCGCCTCGCTGGCGCGCAAGTACCGGCTGCACGGCGTCATCGCCGGGCTGGCGTTGCTCGCGCTCTTCTTCGTGTGGAAGAACATGGTGCGCTTCATCCCGGCCTACGCCCCCTCGACCGGCGAGGGCAATGTGGTCGCCGGCCGGGACTCGGGCGAGGGCTTCATCAACCTGCTGCACCGTTCGATCAGCCCCTCCGCGGTTTTCGGAGTCTGCGTGGCCGAATGGCGCAAGAGCTTCCGCGGTCGCCCCCGCGAACAGGCCCGGGTCGACGTTATCCTCGCCCAGGAAGAAGTGCGTCCCGTCCGCGAACGCAACCCCCTCGAGACCTACCGCACCATCAGCCGGGCCATCGCCCGCAAAATCTGAGCCTCATTTTCACCCGACCCTTTACCACCCAACCCCATGCCCACCGACATCGCACCCATCCAGGACGTCCTCAATCGCGCGCGCGCCGAAGTGCGCAAAGTCATCATCGGCCAGGAGGACGTGATCGACAAGGCGCTCATCGCCATCTTCACCGGTCATCACGCGCTCATCGAGGGCGTGCCCGGCGTGGCCAAGACGCTGCTCGTGCGCACGCTGGCCTGCGTCCTCGGGGGCGATTTCAACCGCATCCAGTTCACGCCCGATCTCATGCCCGCGGACATCACGGGCACGAACATCTTCAACCTGCAGCGCAACGAATTCACCCTCATCAAGGGTCCGGTTTTCACCACCTTCCTGCTCGCCGATGAAATCAATCGCGCGCCGGCCAAGACGCAGTCCGCGCTGCTCCAGGCGATGCAGGAGCGCAAGGTGAGCATCGACCGCGACACCCACGAGCTGTCGCCGAATTTCACGGTTTTCGCGACGCAAAACCCCGTGGAGTACGAGGGCACCTACCCGCTGCCCGAGGCGCAGAAAGACCGCTTCATGCTCAAGGTGCTGATGAAAACGCCCGACCGGGCCAGCGAACTGGAACTCGCCCAGCGCATGCTCGGCTCCAACTCGCCCGAGGAAGCGCTCGCCGCCGGTGCGGTGAAGCCGGTGATCACCGCGGAAGACCTCACCGCGCTGCGCCGTTCACTCGAGCACGTCACCGTGCGCGACGAGCTCGTGTCCTACGTCGTCGATGTCGTCCGGGCCACCCGCGAAAACGACAGCGTGCTCGTCGGCTCCGGCCCGCGCGCCACGCAAGCGCTGCTCCTTTCCAGCCGGGCCAACGCCGCCTTGGCGGGCCGCGATTTCGTCACGCCGGACGACGTGAAGTCGCTCACCGAATCGGTGCTCGGCCACCGCCTCGTGCTGCGGCCCGAGTACGAAATCGAAGGCGTCACCGTCACCGAAGTCATCGGCAAAATCCTCGAGCAAGTCGCCGTCCCGCGTTGAGGAAACGATGAATGGCCAAGCCGGAATGATGCGGATGAAAAACCACGAAGACACAAAGACACGAAGAAAACAAATGACGCATTCGCAGGAATGCTCATTCCCCTTCGTGCCTTCGTGTCTTCGTGGTGCAACTCCGAGCCCGCGCCTTCAGACGTCATGATCGTCCCCCGCACCCGTTTGCTTCTTTGGATCGCGCTAATCGTCCTGCCGTTTGCGGCGGTAGGCGCGACCATTCCGGGTGCGTATTTGATTGCGGCGGTGTTTGTCGGCGGGCTGTTCGCCGCGGTGCTGGTCGATGCGTTTCTGGTCTTCGGGCAGTTGACTGGCGTGCGCGTGCAATTGCCCGAAATCGTGCGCCTGCAGAAGGACCGTCCCGGCGTGCTGGAGGTGCGGATTCACAATGACTCGCTGGCCGCGCGCCTGCTCCGCATCGGCTTTGCCTTCCCCCGCGAGATCGTGCCGGAGATGGACGATCGCACGATCATGCTCCCGGCGAATGCCGCGCTGTCCCGCCTCGACTGGCCGGCCACGCCGAACCGCCGCGGCCAGTATTTCCTGGAGCACGCCTATCTCGAGGCGGTTTCGCCGCTGGGCTTCTGGGCGATCCGGGCGAGCCAGCCCGCGCGCTCGGAGCTGCGCGTCTATCCCAACCTCTTCGACGAGCGGAAAAACGTCGCCGCGCTCTTCCTGCGCCGCGGACAACTCGGCATCCACGCGCATCGCATGGCGGGGCAGGGGCGCGATTTTGAAAAGCTCCGCGAGTACGTCTCGGGCGACAGCTACGATGAAATCCACTGGAAAGCCTCAGCCAAGCGCGGGCATCCGGTGACGAAAGTCTTCCAGATCGAACGCACCCAGGAAGTCTACGTCATCGTGGATGCCTCGCGGCTCACCGCGCGCGAGATCGATCTCCCGGGTTCGCGCACCACGGCGCTGGAGCGTTTCGTCACGGCCGCGCTCATCCTCGGGCTGGCGGCGGAGCAGCAGGGCGACCAGTTCGGGCTCATCACTTTCAGCGATCGCGTCCTGAGCTTCGTGCGCGCGAAAAGCGGACAGGCGCACTACGACGCCTGCCGCGACCAACTCTACACGCTCCACCCGCAGAGCGTGACCCCGGACTTCGATGAACTCTGCTCCTTCATCCGCCTGCGCCTGCGCAAACGCGCCCTCCTCATCTTTCTCACGGCGCTCGATGATCCGATGCTCGCCGACAATTTCGCCAGGGCCAGCGAACTCATCTCGCGACAGCACCTCATCCTCGTGGACATGCTCCAGCCCGTCGGCGCCAATCCGCTTTTCTCCGACGAAAACGTGTCCAGCGTCGACGACCTCTACCGCCGCCTCGGCGGCCACTTGCAGTGGAATCGGTTGCGCGAGCTGGAGAACGTCCTGCGCCGCCGCGGCGTGCGCCTTTCGCAGCTCGACCCCGCCAAACTCGCCGCCCAATTGATCGCCCAGCACGCCGACGTCAAACGCCGCCAACTCCTCTGAGCCATGATCATCGACCTGCCCCGCTTCATCGACACCGAGCGCCCGACCTGGACCGAGCTCGAGAAAGTGCTCAATCGCCTGGATGAAAACCCCACCCGGGTCATGCCGCTCGAGGAGGTGCAGCGTTTCCATCTGCTCTACCAAAAAGTCTCCGCCGACCTCGGGCGCGTCGCGACCTTCGCCTCCGAGCCCGACCTGCGCCGCTACCTCGAATTGCTCACCGCGCGCGCCTACGCGGAAATCCACGAGTCGCGCGGCCGCGGCCGCCG
>NZ_JBDUCX010000261.1:0-9144 GCF_040003245.1 Chthoniobacter sp. | reverse complement strand
GCGCTTCATCGCCTCGACCGCCGCGTCCACGGAGCCGTAGGCCGTCATCATGATGACGATCGGCGGATGGGGCATGGCCAGCGCCTTCTCCACCAAGACCATGCCATCCTCACCGGCCAGCCGCAGGTCGGTGAGCATGAGATCCACATGCTCGCGCTCCAGAACCCCCATCGCCCCACCGATCTCGGCGGCGATGTAGACCTCGAAGCTGTCTTCCAGCGAAGCACGCAACCCTTCACGGGTGTGCTTTTCGTCGTCGACAATGAGGATGGTGGGATTCACGGGCGGGCGGGGAGCGGCGACATGTAGCGGCCCCCGCCCGCCTTGGCAAGAACACGACTGCGACATCCCCGTGACATTTCACGGGGACAAGCGGCAAAACTGCCGTTAGAAGCAGTCTACTGGGCGTGCGATGCGGCGGAAACTGCGGCTGCACCGACCACGACGTTCAGGATGATGCCCACGACGATGAGCACGGTCCAGATGATCATGATGTTCTTGATGCCAAGTCGCCCATTATGGATCCAACCCCAAATCAACGGATACAAGCCGCACGAAAGGATCCCCAGAATGCCATGCAGCGCCCCCTTCTCTTTGAAGAGCTTGATAAGAACCATGATGAAACAAACGAACGAGCCGAGGGAAACCAGGTAGCTGAGTGCTTGCATAGGATTATGTGGATTAGGTGCAAATTGCTGGAGGGGGTTCACCAGAACATCAGCCAGTATTTGCACGATGTGTTGTTTTGGGTTGCTGGGTGGCGGGAATCGCCAGTACCTAGCTGACTAGCAGTTGCCACTGTGATTCGTCGAGTAATAATCGCAGCAACCAATAAATCAGCGCCCCACTGAGCAAAACCGCAGAGAGCATCGCTTTCTCCTCCAGCCAGCGAACAGCCGTGCGCAGCCTTTCCCTCGCCCGACCGCGCAGCACCAACCCTGCACCGAGCACGGCCAGGGCGACCAGGAGCACCGGCGCAAAGGCGTGCAGCCGCAGCGCGCCGCGCCACTCGCCGCGGAGCAGCAACACAGAGGCCCGGCCCAGTCCACAACCGGGACATGGCCAGCCGGTCGCGTGGTAGAACGGGCAAGGCCATCCTCCCAGTCCAGCGGCAGTCAGCGTCACGTGCGCCGCGCCCGCTCCCAGGATGGCCAGCGACACCCGCGGATCCTCGAGCAAGCTCGTCAAGACGAGCCGCCGGCGGCCGCTCACGGCGTGCCGGCCTCCAGCATGCGGGCGACCTGATTACGGAGCGGCAGCCGGATCGTCAGCGTCAAGCCGTGCCCCTCGTCGCTGGCCAGGTCGATCTCCCCACCATGCTCCCGCACGATCCGTCGCACGATCAGCAACCCGAGCCCGGTGCCGCTGGCCTTCGTCGTGAAGAACGGCTCGAAAATCTTGCTCATGCTCTCCGGCGAAATGCCGCCGCCCGTATCGGCGAAGCTGATCGTCACAAAGGAGTCGTCCACGTCCGTCCGGATGCGCAGCAATCCGCCCGAACGCATCGCCTGAAAGGAGTTCTTGATGACGTTGTAGAAAGCCTGCTTGAGCTGGTTGCGATCCACCTTGATCAGGGGCAGGTCGCTGCGCAGTTCCTGCTCGACGAGGATATTGCGGTTCTCGATCTCTGGCTGGAGAAAAGCCACCGCCTCCTGCACCAGGGCGTTCACATTCTCCAGTCGCGCCTCCAGCCGCGCGGGCCGGATCGCGCCGAGGAACTGCTGCACGATCGAGTCCAGCCGCGTGATCTCCTCGCGCGCCACCTCCAGCGACTTCTGCAAGTCTGCGCGGGCCGCCGCCGGCACCTTGCGCAGCTTGCGCTCCATGAGCTGGAGATGGATGTGCAGCGAGTTCAGCGGATTGCCGATCTCGTGGGCCACGCCCGCGGCCAGCAACGTGAGCGCCGTGAGCTTCTCGGACTGGATCGTCTCCTCCGTCGAGCGCCGCGTCTCGGTGATGTCCCTCAGGATCACCGCGTAGCCCACGCGCTCCGGCCGGTCCGTGCGCGGGCGCTTGGCCGGCACGGGATCGAGACTCAGCGGCACGATGTAGAAATTCAGGTAGCGGTGCTGCGGATAGAACACCTCCATGTCGCGCGACACCACCTCCCCCGCCTCCATCAGCTTCTCCCAATCGAGCCCGCGCAACCGTTCCGCCAGCGGCTCGCCCATGCAGGCCTCGCGCTCCAGCCCGAAGAGCGCGCAGGCCGCCCGGTTCAGGTAGGAAATGCGCCCCGTTACGTCCGTCACGATTACCCCTTCGTGGATGGCGTTGAAGATCGTCTCGAGGAACCCCTTCTCATCCGCCAGCCGCAACAGATAGCCCTGCACGTCCTCCGGGCGCACGCGCCCGAGGCGTTCGATGAGCTTGTCGAGGAATCCAGAGTTCACCTTCCCACGATAGCGAAGGCGGCGCTTGCAAGGCTACTGAAACCGCAAGGCCTGACGGAAATGCACTTTTTTTGCCAAAAATGCTCATTTTCCGCAACAGAGCCAACAGAGCCAACAGAGCCAACAGAGCCAACAGAGCCAACAGAGCCAACAGATCCAACGGAGCCAACGGAGCCAATCGACCGCGGCTTCTCCGGCGAAAGTCTCCGCAGAATCGATTCGAGGAGAAAAGCTCCCGGAAGGCCTCGCACAGGGACACCGCAGACTACTGACCCGCCGTCGCGGCCGCCGAAGCGGCCGACGCCGCGCTGACGGCCTCCGACGCCGCCGCATTGGCATCCGCATTCACCCGCTGAATCTCTTCGTCCGTCGCCCGGTTGCTCGCTTCGATCCCAGCCATCGTCACCGGATCGATCCCTCCCGAGTCCGAACTGGAACTGGAACCCGATCTGGATACCGAACCACCGCTCGCGCACCCAGCGAGCAGCGCCAAGGCAAAGACCGCAGGAACGACCGTTTTCATATTGTTTCTATCCGACACTATGTCGTCAGGCAATGTTCATTTTCGCGCCACCCCTGGAAAATGCATCTGTGTCTAAATGCCCATCACTCGTTTGGCTTCGGCGATCAGGATCTCTACGTCGGCCCGAGTGTACGTCTGAGAGGCGGGGATCTTCATGACAATAAAGCATCGGGCTATCGAACCCGCTTGATTGTGTTTATTATCGCCGAATAGGAAGGGCGCGTCGGCAACACCATTGCCTAGTATCGTTCTCTTTTAGTTAACTATAAGTTAAACGTATTATTACGTAGTCCTCTATCTTCGCCCGACGGAGCGTATACTTTTAAAGCATCGTAATTTCCGGGTGTCGAAAGGTGCTGGGCCCCCATTTCACAGACAGGGAGATTCCTCCACACACGCTAGGCAGCGCTACAATAGCTATAAGCTATGTACCAATGCGGTAAAGGTATTGGTCGAATAGACGCCAGAAGAACATAGTCCCTAAAGGCATGGCGGACCCACTCACGCGCGTCCCGCAGGACGATTCAGCAAAGAGGAATTTTGCATATCTCATTTCACTTCCATCTTAGCCAACGCACGCCGCAAATCCCCCCACCCAAGCGCGGTGTCGCATCGTGGGGCATCGTGGATCCGGGAATGTTTACCGGAGGCGGGCCGAACCTGAGTTTTCGATGAGCCAGGTCACTCCCCAGATGATGGAGCTCGCCGCTCGCCTGGTCGCGCAGGAGATGGGGAGCAAAGATTCGTCCGGGCCCGCCCCCCCCGCGGCCTTTCACGTTTGTGAAAAGCTTCGCCCGTATCTCAGCACACTGATGGGGAAGGCGGGGTTTCAGGCCGTGCTCTCGCGGGCTCTCGCGGTGGCCAGCGTGAAAACGCCGTGGCTGAAGGCGGTGCAGGTCAAAGCGGATGGCGCGTTGGAAGGTTGGGACCAACCGGAAGCGCAGGTCGCAGCCAAAGAACTGACCGAGGGTTGTGTGCTTTTAGTCTCCCATCTCCTCGGCCTGCTGGACGCTTTTATCGGGCATCATCTCACCCTGCGGATGGTACGCGACGTCTGGCCCAAACTTTCCCTCGAAGATTCGCAATTTACTCCAGGAGATCAGCCATGAAAAAGAAACCGAGCGCCCCTACCCTTCACAAGCCGCGGAAAAAATTGGCGGGACCACCGGGAAAAGTGATCATCCGCAAAATTCCGAGCGGCGCTCGCGGCCTGGACGACATCCTGGGCGGTGGCATCCCGGAGTTTTCCTTCAACATCATCGCGGGCACGCCGGGCTGTGGCAAAACGACCCTGGCGCACCAGATCCTTTTCGCCAACGCCACGGTCAAAAAGCCCGCGCTCTATTTCACCGTCTTGGGCGAGCCGGCGATGAAGATGCTGCGCTACCAGCAGCAGTATACTTTCTTCGACGCCTCGAAGCTGGGCCAGGCGATCCGTTTCATCAACCTCGCCGAGGTGGTGCTGGAAAAGGACCTGGACGCGGTCTTCCAGGAGATCGCCCGCCAGGTCGCGGCGGTTGGCCCGAGCCTCGTCGTAGTGGATTCGTTCCGCACGGTGATCCGGAAGGCGATGCTCAGCACGAGCGAGTTGGAGATGCAAATCTTCGTCCAGCGCCTCGCGCAGTTCCTCACGGGTTGGGAAGCCACCACTTTTCTGGTGGGTGAATATGTGCCCGAAGAGGTGCGGGACAATCCCGTCTTCACCGTCGCCGACGGCCTCATCTGGCTCTCCCAGGTGGCGGAGCGCAATTCGGTGGTGCGCAAGCTGCAGGTGATGAAGTTGCGCGGTCAGGCTTCGGTTCCCGGCCTGCACACCATCCGCATCAGCGACGAAGGAGTGCAGGCGTTCTCGCGGACCCTGGGCCTGGTGGGAACGAAGGTGATTCCCTCGCGGACCCGGCGTCTTTCCATCGGCATTCCAGAGCTGGACCAAATGCTGGGGGGCGGCTTGCTCGAAGGCGACAGCCTGCTCGTCGCGGGCCCCTCGGGCACGGGGAAATCGGCGTTGGCCACGCAGTTCATTGCCGAAGGGCTGCGCAGCGGGGAACCGGGCATCATTGCCGTCTTTGAAGAGCGCCCGAACGGCTACACCGACCGGGCCGCCAGTTTCGGACTGAACTTAAAAGCGCCGCAGCAGAAAGGAAACCTGGAAATCCTCTACCTGCGTCCGCTGGATCTGTCAGTCGATGAAACGATGCAGGAGCTGCTCGAAGCCATTACGCGCGTCGGCGCGAAGCGACTGGTGATTGATTCACTGGTCGGTTTCGAAATGGCGCTGGCTCCCGATTTTCGGGCGGATTTTCGCGAATCGCTCTACCGCATGATCGGCGCGTTGACCGGCGCGGGCATCACCGTGCTGAGCACGGTCGAGGTGGAGGACACCTTTACCGAGATGTCCTTCAGCCACTACGCCATTTCCTTTCTCACCGACGATATCATCCGGCTGCGCTACGTGGAAATCGATGGCCAGCTCCGCAAGGTGATGGTGGTGATCAAAATGCGCGGCGGCAATCACAGCAAAGACATCCGCGAGTATGTGATTACCGACAAGGGCGTGGTGGTCATTCACCCGCGCCAGACGGATTACGCACGGCTGACCACGGGGCTTCCGGAGCGCATCGGGCAGCGGGAAGAAGCGGCCCCGGAACCGAAAGCGACTACGATCAAACCGACATGAGCGCCGGCCCATCATCATCGGTCGAGGCGCGGGCGGATCTCGAACATTTGCAGCAGACGGTCGCGATGAACGAGGCGTTGATGCTCGCCGCAGTGCGGCAGCACGAACTGACGGAAGCCGCCGAGAACCTGAACGCCCAGCTCCGGGCCGAAATCGCCCAACGCGAGGAGGCAGAGAAGGCGCTGGGTGCAAGCGAGGAACATCTGCGCGCGTTATTCGACGCCGCTCCGATGGCGGTTTTTGCTTGCGACTCGGAGGGGATCATCCAGCACTTCAATGTCCGCGCCGTGGAGCTGTGGGGGCGGGAGCCGGTGCGCGGCGTCTAGCGTCATTGCGGATCAGTCCGGCTGTGGCGGACGGATGACACGCTCCTGCCGCCTGCCGAAAGCCCCATCGTCGAAGTCCTGCGCACGGGCCAACCCGCGCTCGACGTGGAAGTGGCTATTGAGCGGCCCGACGGCTCGCGGGTGCCGGCCCTGGTCAACTTTGCCGCGCTGAAAAACGGCGCCGGAGAGACCACCGGCGCGATCGCCTCATTCGTGGATCTCACCGAGCGCAAAAAGCTCGAGCAGCAATCGCTCCGCGCCCAGCGCATGGAGAGCATTGGCACGCTGGCCGGCGGCATCGCCCACGACCTGAACAATTCCCTCGGGCCGATCATGATGTCTCTCGATCTGCTCCGGATGAAGATTACCGACCCGGGGAGCAGGGAGCTGCTCACCGTTATGGATACCAGTGCCCACCGCGGCGCAGACATGGTGCGGCAGATTCTTTCCTTCGCCCGCGGGGTCGATGGCAAGCGGGCTGTCGTCGAGGTCCCGCGTCTGGTGGGGGAAATTGAGAACCTGGTTTTTGAGACCTTCCTCCGGCATATCGAAATACGGACGTCCGTCCCGCCGGGGCTCTGGACCGTGATGGGCGACTCCACGCAACTCCACCAAGTGTTGCTCAATCTCTGCCTGAACGCCCGGGACGCCATGCCCAACGGCGGCGTGCTCACGATTTCGGCGGAAAATCGGGAGATCACCCCGAACGACGAGAGGCTCCAGCAAAATCCCTGCGCCCAGCCCGGTCGCTACTGCATGCTGGAGGTCAAGGATAGCGGCACGGGCATTCCGCCGGAGGTCCTGGAGAATATTTTCGATCCGTTTTTCACAACCAAGGATTTTGGCAAAGGCTCGGGTCTCGGTTTGTCCACCTCTCTGGCGATCATCAAAAGCCACGACGGTTTTATCCGCGCCGAAAGCGAGGTGGGGAAAGGCACCGCGTTTCAAGTCTTCCTCTCGGCGCAAGCGGAAACCACGCCCCCCGCCGAGATAACGCCCGAGCCGGAGCGGCCGCCCGGGAATGGGGAACTGCTCCTGGTGGTGGACGATGAAGATCCCATGCGCCGGATGACCAAACAGATTCTGGAGGTATTTGGCTACCGGGTCATTCTCGCCTGCAACGGCGCGGAAGCGGTGGCCATCTACGCCCAGCGGGCCGGGGAAATCGCCGCGGTGATCACGGACATGTCGATGCCCGTGATGGAAGGTCCGGAGGCCATTCGCATTTTGCAGGGCATGGATGCGAAACTGCCCATCATCGCGGTCAGCGGTCTCGCCTCCACCACCTACGCCACGCAACTGGCCGACCTCGGCGTGAAACACATCCTGCCCAAACCCTACACGGCGGCGGAGCTGCTGAAAATGCTGAAGGAGGTTCTCGCCGGAACCGGAACAGCCGGACAGAAGCCCGCCCCGGTATCGCCTCCGTAGCGGAGCCTGTATGGCCGACGAACTACCAACCTCTGAGCTCCCCGCCGACCGCGCGCAATTACTCGAGCGGACGGTCGAGATGAACGAAGCGCTGATCCTCGGGGCGGTGCATCAACATGAACTCCGGGACGCGGCGGAGCACCTGACTGCGCAGCTCCAACTGGAAATCGCGGCGAGAGAGAAGACCGCCCGGGAGCTGGCGGAAAAAGCGCGCCTTCTCGATCTGACGGATGACGCCATCATCGTCCGGACCGTGTCCGGCGAAATCTCTTATTGGAACCGTGGTGCGGAAGTGCTTTACGGCTGGTCGCGCGCGGAGGCGTTGGGCCAGACCAGTCACGCACTGCTCCAAACGGAATCGGTGACGCCCCTCGCGCAAATCGCCGAGGAGCTTTATCGGACCGGTCGCTGGACGGGTGAGCTGGTGCACACCCGGCGCGACGGCCAGCGCCTCACGGTGCTCGTCCGCAAAACGCTGGATCGCGACCAGGACGGGAACCCGGCCTCGGTGCTGCAATCGTTGACGGATATCTCCGAGCGCAAGCGCGTGGAGGAAACCCTGCGCCAAAGCGAGGAGTTCAACCGCAGCATTATTGTCAACAGTCCGGACTGTATCAAGGTGCTCGATCTTGCCGGGACTCTGCTTTCCATGGAAAGCGGGCAGGATCTGCTCGGCATCGAGGACGTGCGCCCCTACCTGAATACCTCCTGGCTCGAGTTCTGGGATGGCGAACACCGGGCGGCGGCACGGGTGGCCGTGCAGAGGGCGGCGGCGGGGGGAGATGGACACTTCGTCGGCTTTTTTCGCACCCCACGCGGGGAACCTAAATGGTGGGACGTGGCGATTTCGCCGATCCTCGATGCCCAAGGCCAGACCACACGCCTGCTCGCCATTTCCCGCGACGTGACCGAACGTCGCGTCATGGAAAACGTCCTCGCGGAACGGGCCGTCGAATTGGCGCGCGCCGATCGCCGCAAGGATGAATTTCTCGCCATGCTCGCCCACGAATTGCGCAATCCCCTGGCGCCCCTGCGCAATGCCGCGGCGATTTTGCAAAGTGCCGAGACCAGCGAAGACGAGCGGCAACAGGCGCAGCGCATCATCGGCCGGCAGATCGAAAACATGAGCCGCATGATCGACGACCTGCTCGATGTCTCGCGCATCACCGAGGGGAAAATCGAACTGCGCACGCAACCCGTGGCCCTGGAGGCGATCCTCACCGCCGCCAGCAGTCTCGCCCGCTCCGGCTGCGCGGCGCGCCATCAGAAACTGGCCGTTTGGATGCCCCGCCGGCCGGTCTTCCTGAATGGCGACGCCACCCGGCTCGAACAGGTCTTTAATAACCTCCTCGGCAACGCCTGCAAATACAGCGGCGACGGTTGCGAGATCTCGTTGAGCGCGGAACGCGCCGTCGGCGTCGAGCCACCGGAGGTCATCATCCGGGTGCGCGATAACGGTACGGGCATCGCCCCCGAGTTGCTGCCGCGGGTGTTCGATCTCTTCGTCCAAGAGACCCGCGCTCTGGACCGCGCGCATGGCGGCCTCGGCATCGGCCTTACGCTCGTGAGCCGTCTGGTGAAGCTGCATGGGGGCACCGTCGAGGCGCGCAGCGAGGGGCTCGGCCATGGTAGTGAATTCATCGTGCACCTGCCGATCCTGCGCCAGGCGCCCCCACCCCCCGCCCTACCGCCTCCAGATGCGCGCGAAACCACTTCGCGCCGCATCCTCATCGTCGATGACACCACCGACTCCGCCCGCAGCATGGCGATCCTCCAGGCGCGGCGGGGCCATGTGAC
>NZ_JBDUCX010000406.1:0-2737 GCF_040003245.1 Chthoniobacter sp. | reverse complement strand
ATGGGTGGGGTGCGGAGTATAGCGCAGGGCATCCACGATGAGGTGCCGCACGCCGCGAATGGCCGCCCGGGCCTCATCCGGCACACCCTTGCAATCACTCAAATAGGCCAGCAAGGACTCGCCGTTGCGGCGCAAAAGGTAGCCATTCACCGGCGTCCGCCCGTGCAACACGCGCAGCGGGGTAATCTCCAGAGACCCCAGCCGAAACGGTCCTTCGATGAGATGTGGCAAGGGGCGCAGGTAGCCCGGCCAGCGATTTTCGCCGTTGAAAGCGAACGTGAACACCCGGTTCAGGTCGCGCATCGTCTCCGCAGAGGCGTAAACCGGCAACTCCTTCTCCCCAAAGCAGAACGGTCGCAAATCATCCAGCCCCATAATGTGATCGGTGTGCGAATGCGTGAAAACGACCGCGTCAATTCGTCGCACGCCTTCGCGCAGGGCCTGCGTGCGGAAATCCGGCCCGGTGTCGATCACCCACGCATAATCCTCCGCCTCGATATAGATGGAAGCCCGGGTCCGCTTGTCCCGTGGGTCGGTCGAACGGCAGATCCGGCAGTCGCAACCGATCATCGGCACACCCAGGGAGGTACCAGTGCCGAGAAATGTAATCGTAAGTTCTGCCATGCGCGCGGATTGAAAAGCGGGCGCAGCCTTCCATAATCCCGCCGTGCCCGCAACGCTCACCTCCCTTCGCATTCGCAATCTCGCCCTCGTCGAGGAACTCGCCTGGACGCTCACGCCCGGCTTCACCGCCATCACCGGCGAGACCGGCTCGGGCAAGTCGATCATTGTCGGCGCGCTCCAGCTCATCCTCGGCGAGCGCGCGGACAAAACGCTCATCCGCACCGGCGCGGAGAGCTGCACGGTTGAGGCCGTGTTTCATTTCGACGACACCAAGGCGCTGAACCGCGAGCTGGAGGAATTCGGCGTCGAGCCCTGCGAAGGCGGCGAGCTCATCTTGAAGCGCGTCTTTTCCGCCACGGGGACGAACCGGCAATTCATCAATGGCAGCCCGACCACCCTGGCGGTGCTGAAGCAACTCGGCGACGGCCTCGTCGATCTGCACGGCCCGCACGATCACCAGTCGCTGCTTTCCGATGCGAAACAGCTCGGCCTGCTCGATGCCTTTGCCGACGCCGGGACGTTGCGGGAGAAATACGAGGAGCAATTCCGGCGTCTGAATCGCGCCATCGATGAGCACACCGAGCTCTCCACGAGCGAAGCCGCGCTGGAGCGCGAGGTCGATCTGCTCCGCCACCAAGTGCAGGAGATCGATGCCGCGCAGTTACGCGCCGATGAAGAAGAGGAACTGCTCGCCCGCTACAGCGTCGGCGCCAATAGCCGCCGGCTGCTGGAGCTTTCCAACCAGGCCGTGGGTCGCCTCTCCGAGGCCGACGACGCCGTGCTCGGCCGGCTGGCGGAGATCGGCAAACTCATCCGCGACCTCGAGCGCATCGATCCCGCCGCCTCGCGCTTCAGCGAAGCGCACCTCCGCGCTGCCACCGAGTTGGAAGACCTCGCGTCATCGCTGCAGGATTACGCGCAGGAAATGGACCTCGACCCCGAGCGGCTCGCGCAGATGGAGGAGCGCGTCTCGCTCTTCGAAACGCTCAAGCGCAAGTACGGCGGCAGCATCGCCGAGGTCATCGCCTTCGGCGAGCAAGCCACCGAGCGGCTGCGCAAGATCGAGTCCCGCGGCACCGAACTCGCCCGCCTCGCCGCCGAGATCGAAGCCGGCCGCAAAGCCGTGCAGGAAGCCGGCAAGAAACTAAACACCAAGCGCGCCGCCGCCGCACCCAAGCTCGCCACCAGCGTCACCACCCACCTGCGCGATCTCGGCTTCAAAAAATCCGACTTCCGCGTCGCCCTCACCGCGCTGGAGAAGCCCGGCCCGCACGGCTTGGAAAGCATCGCCTTCCTCTTCGCCCCGAACCCCGGCGAGCCGCCCAAGGCGCTCAAGGCCATCGGCTCCAGCGGCGAAATTTCCCGCGTCATGCTCGCCGTGAAATCCTCCCTCGCCGCGCAGGACACCATTCCCCTGCTCGTCTTCGACGAAATCGACGCCAACGTCGGCGGCGAGATCGCCCATGCCGTCGGCGCCAAGATGAAATCCCTCGCCGCCGAGCACCAGGTGCTCTGCATCAGCCACCTCCCCCAGGTCGCCGCCCAGGCGAAGACCCAATTCGTCGTTACCAAGGAATTCACCAAGGACCGCACGATTTCCCAGCTCGAAAAAGTCGAAGGCAAAGCCCGCGTCGAGGAAATCGCCCGGATGCTCGGGGGAAAGACCGACTCCGCGCTGGCGCATGCGAAGACGTTGCTAGGGGGCTAGGGAGCCTCACTAAAATTACACTACTTTCTTGAGATGCTCCCAAGTTGTCTCATCGCAAATGCAAACCCACTCGTCATTCTGATACCACGTATCGATTACGGGCAACTGCTCAACAAGACTCGGAATGCCAGACGGGAAATGAATGACGCAAATGGTCTTCCAACCGTGCGGGATATCGGGTGACTGTTTTCCGAACTGTTGGGTGACAGCGACTATCCTGCATTCGCAAGGCACTCCATCCTGTGGTCTGTTCCTCGGGAAAGCGATATCAAAGCATTTCGTGAGTGGCAGGTCCGCGTAAGAAAAACCGACAAAAACGGTCTCTGTGTTGGCTGGGCGCGTTGGCGGCATGAGGTGCGCGAGATTTCTGGACCACAAAATAAGGAAATCAGCGATGATGGAAAC